>WYBG01000182.1 GCA_011526015.1 Deltaproteobacteria bacterium
GCACGTCCAATAAAAAAATATCTGCGCCCAGCTCGAGGCGTCTTTTCAGTTCTTCCGGGGTGACATCGAAGGAACCATCGCCGGGCTCTCCCGCGGGCGCGGCAACCCCGCAAAACGCTTCGTAATCAATGAGCTCGTGAATTACCGGGTGTTCTCCGCACAGTGGGCAGGCGGGGTTTTTCGACAGCCTGAATTCGTCGAAGCGGAATTTCAGGCCCTCGAACAGCAGCAACCGCCCGATGAGGGGGTCTCCTTTTCCGAGGATCAGTTTGATCGTTTCCAGCGTTTGCAGGGAGCCGATGATTCCCGGCAGCACGCCTAACACCCCGCCTTCCGCGCAATTGGGAACCGCTTCCGGGGGCGGCGGCTCGGGATAGAGGCAGCGGTAGCAGGGCCCCCGCCTGGCATCGAACACGCTCACCTGTCCCTCGAAGCGGAAGATGCTGCCGTACACGTTCGGTTTGCCTAACAGGGCGCAGGCGTCGTTGACCAGGTAGCGGGTTGGGAAATTGTCGCTGCCATCGACAATCACGTCGTATTCCCGGAGAACCTCGAGCGCGTTGGCGGAAGTCAGGCGGGTCGGGTGGGCTTCAATATCGATTTCAGGGTTGATGCCCCGCAGGCGCTCCCGGGCGATTTGCAATTTCGATTTCCCCACGTCGGAGGTGGAATAGAGCACCTGGCGCTGGAGATTGCTGAGATCCACCTCGTCGAAATCCACCAATCCCAACCGTCCCACCCCTGCGGCGGCCAGGTACAACGCCACGGGTGAACCCAGCCCGCCCGCGCCCACCACCAGCGCCGCCGCATTTTTTAGCTTTCGCTGGCCTTCTTCTCCCACCTCCGGCAGCATAAAATGGCGGCTGTAGCGGAGCATTTCCTCGCGGGAGAACTGCAATATATCATGAGACATGACGTTACTCTCTTTTAGAGCGTGTTTGAAAATTCAGTTCAGTACCCCAAAATCGTTCCAATGGCACACGGATAACACGGATGACGCAGATTTACACAGATTTTTTTAGCAATATTCTTTGATTTATCTGCGAATATCCGCGTCATCCGTGTTCTATCTTTTGGCAGTAAACGGCTGCAAGAGATTTTTCAAACACGCTCTTAGGGTGAATGAATTTTCAATTCACACGATTTTCACCAGGTGATAATTCTTCCGCCCCTTGCGCAGCACCAAAAACCGCCCTTCGATGCTGTCCGCTAACGAGACCGTTTTCTGCGCCTCGGCCACCGGGCGGTTGTTCAGGTAAACGCCGCCCTGCTGGATCATCCGGCGGGCCTCCCCTTTGGAGGGCAGCAAACCGCTAAGCGCCAGCAATTCCACCATCGGCAGCCCTTCGCCTTGCAAGCGGGATTTTTCCACCTCGCTGGAGGGCACGTCCTGGAAGATGTCTTGCACTTCCGCGGCCCGCAGCCCCTCCATTTCCCCGCCAAAGAGCACCTGCGATGCTCTCTCGGCGTTTTGCAGCGCGGTCTCTCCATGGGTCATCCGGGTGATTTCCCGCGCCAGGGTTCGCTGGGCTTCCCGCTTTTCCGGTTTTTCCTTGAGCTCGCTCTCCAGGGCGGCGATCTCCGCTTCGTCCAGCCAGGTAAAATATTTCAGGTATTGGATCGCGTCTGCGTCATCGGTGTTAAGCCAATACTGGTAAAAGCGGTAGGGAGACGTCCGTTCGGAGTCCAGCCACACCGCCCCGGCCTCGGTTTTGCCAAATTTTACTCCCGTGGAGCTGGTTACCAGCGGGGAAACGATGCCATACGCCTTCGCAGTGCGCAACCGGCGGATCAAATCCGCCCCGGCGACGATATTTCCCCACTGGTCGCTGCCGCCCATTTGCAGGGTGCAATTGAAACGGTCGTAGAGTACCAGGAAATCGTATGCCTGCAAGAGCATGTAGCTGAATTCGGTAAAAGTAATCCCGTCTTCGGATTCGATCCGCCGCTTCACCGATTCTTTGGCCAGCATGGCGTTCACGGTAAAATATTTCCCCACCTCGCGCAAAAAGTCGATATAGCTGATGCTGCCCAGCCAATCATAATTATTGACGATCCGGGCGGGATTGGTTTTGGTTTCAAAATCCAGGAAGCGGGAAAGCTGTTCGCGGATTCCTGACAAGTTTTCCTCTACCTGCTCTTTGGTTAACAACTGGCGCTCTTTGGTTTTACCGCTGGGATCGCCGATCAACCCGGTGCCCCCGCCGACCACCGCAATGGGAGAGTGCCCGTAACGCTGCAAGCGCGCCAGGCTCATGATCTGCAGCAGGTTGCCCACGTGCAGGCTGGAAGCGCTGGGGTCAAAGCCGATGTAGCCGGTCAGTTTTTCCCTGGCAATCACTTCCTGGATGCCTTCGGTGGCGTCATAAATGACGCCCCGCCATTGGAGTTCTTCGAATAAGTTCATCGCCGGTTCTATATTGGTGTTTTGGTGAGTGGTAAGTGGTGATTAGTGAGTGAAAAGATGCCCCGGCCAACTACCTACTGCATTGCGGCGGAAGTTATTCGCCATTTGCTTCGTTCACCCTTCGACTTCGCCCAGGGTAACTTCATGCTGTCATGCTGAACAGCCTGCCCTGAGCTTGTCGAAGGGGAGTCGCGAAACATAACATGCGAAGAAAGACTTCCGTCACGATGCATTAGCCTTTCTCAGGGCCACTGATCGTCCGCTTCCACTCGAAGCCCCGAACAATAACGTAAGCTAAAAGTGCAAAGAGAAAAAATACAAGTAACATCCATGCAGCACTTTGAAGAGCGCCTATAACCGTTTTGTAGATCTCAATGACCCATCGATCAGAGTTTAGCACAAGTATCTGTCCTTCCCTATCCGGAGTAATATATCTCTCTACATCCCAGACACGGACTCCACCCGATATACCAACCACGTAAATCGCAAAAATAACATATCGTCGCCACATTGGTGCGAGCTCATCGGATACGAGGCGACTAAGGATCTTATTTATGGGGCGCGAGAACAGGAAGGCTACGACTGCTGACGTGGCTGCAGCTATCAGGAAAGTTACAATAAGTAAGGTTATGAACATATCTCATCTCCTGACATTATAAACCATCTCCTCCCCCAACCCCCACAGTTAACTCAAAGCACAAGAGCGCCAACTTTTCCACCGGAAGCTGGTTTTAATCTATCTCAAATAACTTATTCTCAGAATCGTCACCCGCAAGTTAACGCTCAACCCGCGTTTTAGTCAAGAATCGGTATAAAAGCTGAGCGGAATCGAAACATGACATACGACGAAAAACTTCCGCCACGATGCACTACTCACCAATTCTACTTGACTTTGTATTTTTTTTGCAGCCGCTTCATCTCCCGCTGCTGGTCGCGCTGGGCGATGTCCTGGCGTTTATCATACTGGCGCTTCCCGCTGGCCAGGCCCAGCTCCACTTTAGCCCAGCCGTTTTTGAAATACACTTTCAGGGGGATCAGGGTGATTCCTTTTTCCATCACTTTGCGGTGCAGGCGCATAATCTCGGAGCGGTGCAGCAGCAATTTCCGCCGCGCCTCCGGGTCGTGGGTAACATAGCCTTCGTTTTCGTAAGCGCTGATGTGCATCCCGATCAACCACAATTCGTCATTGATCACCTTTGCGTAACTGTCCTTCAAATTACAGCGCCCCGCCCGCAGGGACTTCACCTCCGTGCCGGTCAAAACCATTCCGGCTTCCACGGTCTCGTTGATGTGGTAGTCGTGAAACGCCTTTTTATTCGAGGTAATAATTTTGATATTTTCGCTCATGCCGTATCGCTCTCAATGAAGCGAGAACTTAGGGAAGAAGCCTGCGCTATTCAAGGGAAATGTAAATTGGTACAGGGGAAAATTTTACCGGCATCCGGTATCCGCCATCCCCCACAGTATAATATGTTTTGAAGCGCTTGCGTTCCATTCCGGCGATGTTCTATATTCCGGCTCATTTTTCGACCCGGGGTATTTGGCATTGTATTCACTACTGAAACCGAATAAACTGCTTTTATTTATATTCAAGCTCTTCATCTATTTTGCCATCTATTGGGTTTTCCGGGAATTGTTAGCCCTGGCCCTGGAAAGATGGGCTGCCTCCCTCGCTTTTTTGCTGACCATGGCTATCGTCATTACCAACCGCGGCAAACTCACAGAACTCATCCAAAAAGTCATCGACAGAAGCTTTTACCATACGCTTTACCGGCTCAAAAAAGCCGCCCACTCCTTCAACCGGGAAATGGATTCGATCATCGAATACGATGTTCTGTTAGAGAAATTCACCCGGTTTTTGAATACCACTTTTACTCCCGATCAGTACGCGGTTTATCTGTACTCCGGCAGTTCTTTCGAGTATTTGAACCATTCCCATCCCGACCCCGCGCTCCGGCGGGAGATCGATTTTGCGCCGGGGAACGCTTCTAATTCCCCCTTTGCCGCCCCGATCCGGTTCTATTCCCTGGAAAAAATCTGGCAGGATTATCCTTCCTGCCGGGGGTTGATCCATAGCCACATGCAGTCCAAAAGGTTCGCCTACTTCCTGCCCCTGCGCGGCGCAAAAAGCGTGGTAGGATTTATCCTCTTCCATCACGTGCTGAAGCACTACCTGAATATGCCGGAAGTAAAGGAATTTTTACTGGAGCTTTTTCTGAAAACCGCGGATGTTTTGGAAAATGCCCGCATTCACAGCGAGATCAAACGCAAGTCCCTGGAGAGCGATCTGCTGCTGGAGATCGTCAAAAACATTTCCGCTACCCTCAGCCTCAAGGGCGTGCTGGAAAGCATCATCGAGAACCTCTCTCACCTGGTCAGCTATGACGCCGCGGCTATCGTATTAGTGGATCAGAACACCCAAACCATGCAGGAGCTGATCGCCCGGGGATATCACCATCGCTCCCGAAAAACCCTCTCCCTGAAAATTACCGAGGGAATCAGCGGGTGGGTGATTCGTACCAAACGAGGCTCCATCATCCCGGATGTTTCCAAAAGTCCGCACTATTACCCGGCGCGTTCCCAAACCCATTCGCAGATCACCGTGCCGATCATCAGCCGGGACCATGCCATCGGGGCGCTGGTGCTGGAAAGTGATAAGTTGAACCACTTCAAATCCGCAGACCTGGAACTGCTGACGATTTTTTCCGGCCTGGCGTCTATCGCCATCCGCAACGCCCAGCTCTACGAAGATTCGCTGAAGAAAAAAGAGCTGGAAAGCGAATTGGTGGTGGCCTCTAAAGTACAGCAGGCCTTGCTCCCCCGCCGTTTTCCGACCATCAAAGGGCTTAACATCGAAGTGCTGAATATTCCCAGCCGGATCGTGGGCGGGGATTTATACGACGCTTTCAAAATCGACGAATGCCGCCAGGGAATTGCCATCGGGGACGGATCCGGCAAGGGCGCCTCGGGCGCGCTCCTGATGGCGCTGGCTTATGCCGGCTTCAAAAGCCTGTTCAACGAAATCCACCCGGTGGCCACGGTGGTGGCGCTGTTGAATAACTTGCTCACGGATGTAACTACCCCGGCCTATTACGTCACTTTTTGCTTCGGGATATTTGATTGCGCCAAAAAAAGCTTTGTCTATTGCAATGCCGGGCACAATCCACCCATCCTGCTTCGCAAAGACGGATCCGCGGAATACCTGGATAAAGGGGGGATTGTACTGGGGTTTGTCGCCAACCGGCAGTACGTGCAAACTGCCGTTTCGGTAAATTCCGGCGACTACCTGTGTTTTTACACCGACGGGGTTACGGAAGTCAAAGACTCCGCCGGGGAGGAATTTGGGGAGGAGCGGGTGGTGGCGTTGCTGCGGGAGAATTATGGAAAATCCCCCCGGGAAATGAAATTTTTGATTCTGGAAGAAATCAAGAAATTTGCCGGGGGAGAGGAATTCCAGGATGACGTGACGCTGTTAGTGGTGTATGTGGAGTGATTTTAACGCCGGAGCGCCGTTTTCCGCAAAGGCGAGTCGCTGTTTCGGCGCTTGCGAAAATGATATAATGAGGTTATCTTTAAGTATCAATATTTCCAGGGGGTTCAAGATGAAATGGCAAGAAATCCGGGAGAATTATCCGCAGCAATGGCTGTTAGTAGAAGCCCTGAAAGCCTACTCCAAAGGGAATAAGCGGATTTTACAAGAGCTTGCAGTGGTAGATACATTTTCCGATTCTGTTTCTGCCATGAAAAGCTATCATGAGCTTCACCGGGAGACCCCGGAGCGGGAGTTGTATATCTTCCATACCAGCCGCAAGAAACTCAGTATTACCGAACGCCGCTGGTTAGGCATCAGGGGGATATCGTGAAAATTCGCCTGCGGGAGGGATTGCCATACCTTACGGCTTCGCTCTATTATCGTGGCCGAAAACTCGTGCTTAAAAATGTTATGCTTGATACAGGGTCGGCGGGAACGGTATTTTCGGCAGACAGGGTTTTGGCAATAGGCTTGCAATATGAAGCGGATGATCTGATCCACCGGATTCGCGGCATAGGCGGATCAGAGTTTGTCTTCACCAAAAAAATTGAGCGATTATCATTAGGCGATCTTCAAATCGAGGATTTTGAAATAGAAGTGGGGGCGATGGATTACGGCATCGATATAGACGGGATCATCGGAATAGATTTTCTTGTCCGGGTAGGAGCGATGATCGATCTGGCGCAGTTGAAAATTTATCCGGCTTCACCCGAAATTCCAGGATGACGTGACGCTGCTGGTGGTGAGCGTGGAGTAATTGACATGTACCCTCCCGGAGGCTTAAAACCTCCGGGAGGGTAACATAGAGTGGAATAAAAAAGGCCGGTTAAGAAAATTGCCTTTTCTGACCGGCCTTAAAGTTTAAAGTAAAAAAAGAATCACCGAATTAGAAGATTATCCCCGCGGTAATCCCCACAAAACTGGTTGTTCCGCCTACCTTTTCCGTGGTTCCATCGCCCAGGTCGATCTCTTCCGAAGATGTGAAAATAAAATTGGCCAGTCCCTGGAAAATCAGGTTGATTTTCTCGCCCGCGGGAATTTCGATACCCCCGCCAATCGCCAGGCCAATTTTACTCTCATCGCCCTCGCTGGAGCCTCCTTCTAACTCTAAGGTCGCCGTGTCAACCCCATCGGTAACGGTAACGCTTCCACCATTCAACTCGGTTTTGGATTTTAGAATGTTAAAAGTGGCGTTTCCAAACAGGAAGAACTGGGTTGAGGCTTCCGGCGCGGTCAGGTAAGGCCGTACCCCGGCGCCGAATCGTATAATACTGGCGCTTCCGCTGACATCCAGGTCGGAACTCACCAATTCCAATCCGCTTCCTTGCAACTCAGAGCGTAACAGTGACTCAAAGTCATCATTGATGGCGTCAGAATTAACCGAAAAGAATTCATAGCCTGCAAAAATGGGAATGCCCACCCGCACCGAAGGGAAAAACACATATTGGCCATTGAGGCTGAAACCCATTTTGTAATAATCTTTAAATTCCTCCGGTCCCAGGGGGATATTGGCCCCGGCATAAATCTCAAACTGTCCGCGCCGCGCCTGGGCAAAGAGTTGGCTGGTTCCAACCAATATTACCAGCATCAAAAATAACAACCGTACACTTGCTTTCATAAGAATTTCTCCTGAGTTGGGTTGAGATTGAAGAGAATTAAGCGAAAGAGCTATCTCACGATGAATGTTCCGTTTCAAAATCACAAAGACCAGAAGCTTCTCTTCACGTCGGATAAATAATCTACTTGGTAATAATCCGGTCGCGCGACATCGGGTCGCCGTTTTTCGGTTTGGTGATGGTGGCCACCGAATAGGCGTCGAACACTTCGTTGACTTGCACTTCGCAAATCTCCTGAATGCTGCGGGAGATCACTTCCCCGGTAACCGGGTGCACCAGCGGAGCGCCCTCCCGGAACACGTGGCACTTGATCCCTCTCCGCACCCCCTGGTTGTAGCCGATGTCCAGGGTGACCCGGGAACCCTCCACCTGCACTACGTACCCCTGCACCAGCGGCAGGTCATCTTTGATTTTATTGGCCATCTCGTTGATCATGTTGGAGAGGCTTTGCAGGTTCACGCTGTTGCTGAAGGCGTCTTTTGCGGTAATGATCGCGGTGGTTTCGGTGTCGATCAAACGCGCGTCCACGCTCACCGAGTTGCCGGCCTGGGTAATGCTGCCTACCACCACCGCGTCCACCCCGATGCCTTTTCCGAACTGGGCGGCAGTGGAAATGTCAATCACCCCGGAAGCGCCTAATTGCTGCTCTTCTAAGATTTTTTGCAGTTGCGCCCGCTCGAACACTTTAAATCGCTTGGTATTCACAAAGGCGGTGATCAGTTTATCGAACAGGTCGATCTCGCCCAATTCCTGCCCGATGCCTTTGCTGGAAAAAGGAAGTACCGCCATGCTCAATCGCTCTCCTACCAGACTGCTGGAAGCCGGCTCCACCGCCGGGGGAGTAGCGGGTTTGGTACTACCCGCGGCAGGAGCGAGAGTTGTGGTAACCGCGGGAGTTGCCGTATCCGTAGATGGCGGTTGGCCTTCGGCAATTCTCTTCAAATAATCCTTTGCTCGCAGAGAAGAGCTTTTGGAGACCGAATATTCCAATTCCTGCTGCGCCTTCGCCATATCACCGAGATGGTAGTAGGAAATTCCCAACTCCCGGTGGGGATAATATTCGATAAAGATGGTGCCGTAGGCGCGGACCTTGGAGGTTTCCTGGTCCTTCAGGCGGATGGCTGACTGGAAGTTTTCTACCGCGGCCTGCCAGTCCCCCCGAGTCTGCGCCTCCATCCCCGCTTTATAATATTCATGCCATTTTTTCTGCGCGTGGAGCGAGGTTGATAATCCCGCCAGAATTATGATAAGCATAAAAATGGGTACTACAATTTTTTTAGGATTCATGGCCATTCATTCTATATGGGTTGAACTGGTTTCCGCTTGCCCCATCAAGCGCTTAACGGCTGGAAAATCAGAGCGATTTCAATTAAACCACGCCAAATATAAATAACCCCTTCCAAAAAAACAATGAAAGGTTGAGGAAATTGGGCGGCGGAAAGGTGGATAGAACGGAATACGTAGTACGTATTGCGTATTCCGTTTTACGTTTCAGCCCGGTGAATCCCGGAGTTCTCCCAGGCGCTCGGCGATAATCCGGGCATGGTCGAAGGCCAATACCGGCAACTGTCCCGCCGGGAACCACCCCGCCTGGCAGGCGTCGCTGCCGGCAACCGGTTGAACCGGTTTGTCAGCCTCTATAACTCCGCCGTAAACAATGGTAACCGTATGCCCGCGGGGATCCCGCCCGGGATCCCCGTAAGCGCCCAATTGCCGGAGTGGGATATTCTCCAGGCCGGTCTCTTCGCGCAATTCCCGGCGGGCCGCGGCTTCTAAGGATTCATCCCGGTGAACGTAGCCTCCCGGCAGCGCCCAGCTCCCCCGGAAGGGCGCTTTATCCCGCCGGATTAGTAAAATTTGTAATTCCCCGCCATGGCGGCGCAGCAAAAAAATATCCACCGTGACCATCGGGCGGGGATATTTGTAAGTGTAGGGCATGGGGGTGTGAAAAATGAAAAGTGAAAAATGAAAAGTGAAAAATGAAAAGTGAAAAATGAAAAGTGAAAAATGAAAAGTGAAAAATGGCGTAGCACAAATTGCACAAAATTGATAAATCGCCCTGGAAGGGCGGAAATAAATTAGCCCGGGGCAACGCCCTGGGTGGAAAATTCCAAATGAATTTCAAAGCCCCGAAAGGGCGTAATAATCATAGTATATCGCCCTTTCAGGGCTGACCTAGACCACTTGTGCAATTTGTGCTGCGCCCAGTGAAAAGTGCAAAATGAAAAATTCAACTGTCGATGCAGGTTTAATAGGATGCCCTCTGGCTTAATACTCTCAACTCCAAACCCGCAACTCACATTACTTCACATCCACAAACACGAATTGGGTCTCCCGGCGCTGCTGCACTTGCAACATGATTTTCCGGGGATTTCCCTCGTTGGCCCGTTTTATAATCGCCGCGAAAGACTGCAAATCGTTCACCGCCTGGCCGTCCACCCGGGTGATGATGCCGCCCACCTCCAGCCCGCCCAGTCCCGCGGGAGAGGCGTGGTCCACCTGGTAAACGTAAACGCCTTCGGAGTCCAGGGGCAGGTTGTAGTCATATAAAATATCGCGGGTCAGCTCCCGCACTTCCACCCCTAATTCGGATAGTTGAATTTTTTCCGCCAGGTCGATAGCCCGGGGAGCGGCGTCCAATTTAACTTTCTGCTTGCGGGTTTTGCCCTCGCGGAAGATTGTGAGCTCTACGCTGGCGCCGGGAGCTTTGGAGGTAATCATTTCTTTGAAACGGTTCAAATCTTCATTGCGCTTGATATCAATTGCCTGGTAATCAAAGGTGAGGATGACGTCTTGCAGTTTCAGGCCGGCTTTCTCCGCCGGGGAGGCCGGGTAAACCCGGTTGACCACCACCCCGCCCTCCGCAGGCGCCTGCCAGTAATCGCGCAGCTCCGGCGTCAGCGCCTGCATCCCGATTCCCAACCAGGCCTTGCCCTGGTAATCGGCTTTTCCTAACATGGGTGGATTTTTGATCAAATCGCGGAACCACTCCGAAGGGGCAATCTCCAGGTATTCCTTGTGGAATTCCTCGAACTCGGAAGGGGGGCGGAAGCTAAAATCCATACTGCTGCGCAGGGTAACGCCCACGGCCTCGCCGGTCGCGGTAATAAGCAGCCCCCCGGCGGAAAGCGCATAGTTATCGGCATTGATCAGGAGCTTCCGGCGCGGGGTTGTGATAAGGGCATTGATGGTGTAAGGGGTGAACAACGGTTCAAAATTATAGCGTTCTTGCAGCAATTCCAATAAATATACCGGCTGTCCCACCTCCACCCCCTCGCCGGAGGCAAACTCCACGTAGGGAAGCGGCGCGGGAAGCGGCGCGGTAATTTTCAGGAAAGCGGCCTGCACCTGGTCATCCTTCCCGATGAATTCCGCATCGTATTCCTTTTCATCGTACAATTTGACCTTGAAATCACTGGGCTCTCCGAAGGAAAATGAAGCGCCTTCGCCGGAAATGATATCCAACGATAGCGGGTACACGTCGCTGTTCACCATCACCAGCCCGTCCGGGGCTACAATGACCCCGATGCGGTACTGTTTCACTTTGAAATAAGAACCGATTTGCGATTGCGAGGAGACGTTTTTGTAATATTGCACCAGGCAGATTTTGGGACGAAATTCCTGGAAAAGCGCCCGGGAGGGCTGGCAGACGCCGGGCGCCATAACTCCCAGGGTAAGAAAAAATACGAGCCACAGGTTGCGCTTCATTTTATCCTCTTCTTGAATAAGCCTTCTTCAAAGGACTTTATAGAAAATAACTTTTTTGACAGGATGCACTGGATTAACTGGATATTAGGACATTGAATTTCGACATTTTTATCCTGTTTCATCCTGTGCATCCCGTCTTATTGCCCGATATTCACTACCGTGCACTTTTTGATTTTTCTGCTCAAAGAGTGTCATTCCCGCATGTTCCCCGCTTAATACCTGCGGGGACAAGCTTTAGCGGGAATCCACCTTGCCGAGCTAGCTTTGGATGCCGATTAAACTTGTGCCCGCATGTTTTAAGCGGGTAGCATTCGGGCATGACAAATTCGACAAAATTGCTTCGCTTTAAAAAAGTGCACGGTAGCGAATTCCCGATAAAGTCTTATAATTCCGAGCGCGGCTTAATGACCGCAAAATAGGAATGGCCGCCGCGGATCAGTTCCAGAAACACCGGGCTGTTGTCCTTTTCCTGGAATTGCTCGTAGAGGCGCTGGAAATCCTGCCGGCCTTTTACCGTCTCGCCGTTGATTTTGCGCACCACGTCGCCGGCCCGTAAATCCGCATACTCCCCGGCGCTGCCCGGCTTCACGCTGGTGATATAGACCCCGTTAAAATCGGAGAGCATTTGCATCCGGTAAATGTGCCAGGAGAGGTTCTTGATCACCATCCCCCATTTCGGCGCTTCCAGCTCCGGTTCGTCGATGAGCGGTTCTTCCACCGCCTGAATTTCTACGGTCCTTTCCTTGTTGTCGCGCCAGACTCGAAAAGCCGTTTTTTGATCCGGGGGCAGGCCGCTGATGATCTTGCGGATGGTCGGAAGGGATTCTTCGTACGGGGCGTTTACTTGCGTATCCCCGATTTTACGGATAACCTCCCCGGGGCGGAGACCGGCCTTTGCCGCCGGGGAATTATCTTCCACCTGCACGATCAGCACGCCGGTAAAATCGGGCAGGTTCAGGTACTCCTTCAAATCCTTGATCTGTTGAATATCGACCCCGATCCAACTGCGTCTCACCGAGGTTCCTTTGAGAATCTCTTCCGCCACTTCCCGGGCCAGGTTGATGGGAATGGCGAACCCCAGGTTTTCCGCAAAGAATACCGCCCGGGCGTTGATGCCAATGACTTCCCCGCGCAGGTTGATCAAAGGCCCCCCGCTGTTGCCGGGATTGATGGCGGCGTCGGTTTGGATCCACAAGTTGTAGGGAGAGACCATGGTTCCCTGGCTGGGGAAATAGCGGTCGATGGAGCTGATTACCCCCATGGATACCGAGCGGGAGAGTCCCAGCGGGCTGCCCAGCGCCAGAACGATCTGCCCCACCTCCAAACTGTCGGAATTGCCCAACCGGGCGTGGGGGACGTTTTTGTCGGTGAGTTCATCGGTATTCAATCTCAGCACTGCAATGTCCGTGGAAGGGTCGCTGCCCACCACACTGGCGGTGATGCGCTCTTTACTGGATAGGGTGCACCATACTTTGGCGGCGTTGGCGGCCACGTGGTGGTTGGTCATCACGTATCCTTCGGGGGAGAAAATGACCCCGCTGCCGGTAACCACGGCGTGCTGCTCTTCGCCGCGGGTGTAGATTTTAATGATCGGCTCCACGTGTACCAGGGCCGGCAACACCCGGTTGCGGGCGACAAAAACCTGTTTTTGAAAGGGCACTTCCTCGGTCTGGGCCAATAATCCCACAATTACTGCGAACCATAGCATCAACACAACGCGCATGAGAACCTCACCCGGTTTATAACTAACGCCGTTTAGTAATCGGCAAGTAATCAATATAATATGAGCGCACCATGGATGCTAACACGATTTTAACCGCGCCATTCCGTACCGTCGATTATCGCAGTGCGTTTTATCCATCCTTGTTGGATGCCGATCTGCAAGGCCGCATAAGAAGCTGTTTTAAAAGTTGCCACGAAGGCTCAAAGACACAAAGAAGCCACAAAAAACATCAAAAATCTTAGTGAAATCCTGGTGTCTTTGGGTCTTAGTGGCGAAAATTTAGACTTCTAAAACA
>WYBG01000183.1 GCA_011526015.1 Deltaproteobacteria bacterium
CCGGGAACCGCGGCGGCGAGCAGCGCCTTTTGGGAGAAGCCCAGCGAGGCGGCCAGTTGCGGGCAGAGCGCATCGAAACGCTGCTCCAGGTGTTTGACGCGCTGGTAATTTTCCCCGTCAAGGAAAAACAGCCAGGCCCGGCTGGCCTGCCGGTAGCGGGCGAGGCGCTGCTGCGCCAGGGTCTCGGCGTTTTTTTTCTCCGCGGCGGGCGCCTGCTCTAAAAAAGTCTGCTCGCCTACCGCTACCAGCGGGTCGCCGTAGTACGCGGTCAGTTGCCGGAACTGCGATACGTCCGGAGATTGCCTGGCCAGGTGGCGCAGCCGGGGAGCGTTGCGGAAAAAGTCACTCAGGCGGTTCTCGTGCAGCGCCACGTCGATGTCCCACTCCCGGATGCGCTCCCGGACGGCGCTCTCCAGTTCTTCCAGCGCCTGCGCTTCCCGCTCGAATTCCGCGTAATAATCCACCCCTTCCCGGAACCCGTAGCGCGCCAACCGCAGCATCACCCGCTGGTCGTAAATGGCGTTCAAGGGGCGATTGGCCAGCACGCCCAGTTGCAGTTTTTCCGCTAATTCCAGCACCGTGCAGGGCTGCCCGCGGTACTCATTGTTTTTCAGGGTCGCAGCCTGGTGCTCCAGCCAGTTGAAGGGCAGTTGAATTACCGCAAAACGCCCCGCCGCCGCGGTTTTTCCCATCTCCCGGCAGGCCTCTTCATAAACTTCCCAGACCCGCGCCAGGCTCACAAAGCCCGGGGAATCCGCCGGGAGGGGAAAGCTGTTGGAGGAAATCCCGTAATGCCGGATCAACCCTTCATCGGCCAATTTTTCCAGGCGCAGGAAAGCCTGGCGAATGCGCCGGTAAAATTCAGCGCGGGCCTTTTCCGGGTCGAAAGCGCGGGATTTGGCGGCGTCGTTCAAAAAATACTCCGGGTTGTGGAGCAGGTACACGTCCAGCGCGTCAAAGTGCATGCGCGCGAGGCTGCGGGTGATCTGGTCTTCGATAAATTCGGGGTGGATGCAGTGCCACAAGCCCTCCTGGTACTTCACAGTCTCCGGGAAGGGGTTGCCGGATTTTTCCCGCTCCAGGGCGATCTCCATATTCTCCCCCTGGATGTAACCCGCCTTGCTGACCACCACCAACTGCTCCCGTTTCAGCTCTCCCCAGACGATCTCCCGGTTGAGCACCTCGCCGATCAGCGCCTCGGCGTTGCCGTCGGTGTAATTGGCGGAGGTGTCGATGAGGTTGCAGCCCTGCTGCAGCGCGACTTTCAACGCCTCTTTATGGGCGGGAACCTCCACGTGGCAGCGGTAAGTGCCGAAGCCTAATTGGGAGACGGTCAAATCCGTGCGCCCTAAACGGTTGTAAGCGGTGGGAGCGTATTGCGCTTGAAATTTCTCTTTGAATTTTTCCGTGCCTTTTGAAGTGGCGTGGCCGGGGATGGACATGGGAAACCTCCCTCACTTTGTTAATTCCAGTTTGGTGCGAAGAAGCTTGCGCAGTTTTTCTGCTGCTTGTAAGGCGCGCTTGGCCTCCGCTTTCGACGCCGATTCACCGGGGTAGCGATACCGGACAGCAAATCTTGTGAGTAAGGCTAAGAGGGGTTTCTCTAATTCAAGCTCAGGAAAGTGCGGTATGCAATGCTCAGCAACTGCAATTAGATCATGTCCCCATATTGATGCCTGGCCGCAATGGATGAGAAAACCCTTCAAGTATTTTTCGATACACTGCTGCGCGTGGAACCCGGCCCCATCATAATTGGGATGTTTCCGTGCGCGGTATTCACGCCAGGCAGAATAATAATCCGCCTCGGCTTTGTCGATCCATTCACTTACCAGGGCGTTCATATAAAACCACCCCTTGCTCGATGATGTCACGAATGAAAGGATCGCCCATTTGCAGGCGTTTGTCTATTTCCCGGGGCGATCTCACTAAGATATCCATGGGAAATTTATGAGCTACTGACAATATTACCTCGATATCGATATCCAGTTCATTAGCGTTTTCTTCCAGAACTACCAGCAGATCGACATCGCTGGATGGATGAGAATTGCCCCGGGCGTAAGAACCGAACAAGATGATCCTTTGGGGATTGAATTTTCGGGCAATCTGGTCGGCGACTGCCCGGATTTCTTCCGGAGAAATCTCAAGTTGCTTCTCAACCAGGTTAATATTGCGAGTCATCCGGATCAATTCACCTCACGATTTAAGCACAAGAATGATCAGGGAAAATAATACCATCCGCCGCCTCCTTAAAACAAGTGTTTTCACAGAAAATCTAGTTCAAGAAACCTGCCGGGTGCGCAGCAATTGGATGAACCGGTCGCTCACGGTATGATCTTTTCGATCCGCGGCGTAGTCAATCAGTTTTCGTTCCAGGGTTTGCGCCTCTTCAAACGGGAGGAGCAGCGCCAGCAGAAAATATACCCCGCTAAAACGGGGATCGCCGATGTGCGTTTCCGGCTGTTCATTATTTTCCCCCAAGAAAGTCTGCACGATAAAGTATTCCATAATTTTATCATGGCGGAAATACCATTCGGTTATAGGTTGTCTTTCAGCGTTTTTCAATTCTCGCCGGTAAACCATCTTGTGGCGCTCCATGCACTTCAATGCTTCCGGGAAATTATTCTCCGGTATCTGGAACGTATCGCTCAGGCGCATTTGATAGACTTCTTCGGCAAAAATTTTCAGGGGAAATTCCCCCGGGGTATGAATGCGCCGGTAATCCGCCGCCATCAATTTGTATTGCTGCTCTTGCAGATGGAAGAGATCCGGCGTTTGTCCCCGGGAAATCATCTGGGCGGTGAGGGTTAAATCCATGGGATTGGACAGCACCCGTTGGATGGATTCCCGGAGTTCTTTGGGGTGATCCCCCTCCAATTCCCGGGCCAGAAATTCCCGGCAGATCCGCTCGTAATCCGCCCCGCCAACGGCCGCGTCTTCCGGGAGGGTATCTTTCCGCGAGAGCAAAAACTGTTCGATTTTTTCTCTCTTCAAGGGCAGCAGGGTATAAACCCTGGCGGTGGAGGGCGGCCGCCACTCCAGGGGCTGGGTGGCCATGATGATGTTGCCTTTAAAATATCGTTCCGCAAACTCGGCCACCTTCGCGCGGGTATCGGCGGAGACTTCGTTCAGACCGTCGATGTAAATATCCACCGCCCCGCTGTAGATGAGGTTGCGCAGGAATTCCGAGGTTTGCGCCAGCCCGTGTAATTTGGTCTGAATGGCCTCGATCACCCCCCCGGCGCATTTATCCGCCGGTAAGAACACCACCGTGCGGTTGGAACGCAGCGCCATGTGGCGCAGGAACATGGATTTGCCCAGCCCAGATTCCCCCTGGAGCACGATTTGCCCGCGCACTTCCGGGATGGCTTCCGGAAAGGGTTTTACCTCTCCGCTGCTCTCATTTCTAACTTCCGAATCCACGAAATACCCCCGGGGATTAAAGGTATCTAATGCGGCATCCGCTAACAGGGATTCCCGGAAAGGCGCAAAGAGTTTGCGGCGCAGGTAAGGGACCCAGGTGAGCAGAAAGCCGATATACCCCAGCCCCATGATCCGCCGTACCCAGGGATTCCAGAAAAAAATGGCCTGCACCTGGGGAGATTTGGGATAAACAAAAATCAGCAGCAGCCAGAACAGGGCGTGGAGCAGCCAGCCCCTGCTTATATAGGAAAACCAGCGTTTCCCCTGCAAAGCAACGATTTCATTTTCCACGGCATCGGCATGGGTGGATTTAACTGCCTGCAAATTGCTTAAATGTTTGTTGAGCAAATTCAGGTCTTCTTCCTGCCACCCGGTCATGCGAATGACCCTGGCAATCTGTTTCTCCAAATCTTCCTGCAAATCGTTCAATTTCAAAGAGCGGCTGAGTCCCCAGGCTTTATCAAATGCATTTAAAATGATGGTACCTTCCTCCCGGGAAACTTTCTCCGGGTAGGTTTGCGGCCGGCCCAGCCAATATACCGCAGTATGGCTGGCGCTATCCTCCCCGGCGAGATAATGGGCTAAAAAACGGCGCCGGTTAATTTCTTCCGGGTCTTTTTCAATGGAGTTCAATATACCAAGCACGATTCCCATCTCCCGGGGAGCCATCTTTCCCAATGCCGCTGCTGCCGCAGAACGAACATGACCATCTTCATCTTTTAACAAATCACCGATCCGGGAGGCCTGCGAGGCCGCCGATTCCCCCATATTTCCCAATGCCTCTGCTGCCGCATAACGAGCCTGCCAATTTTCATCTTTTAACAAATCAACGATCCGGGAGGCCTGCGAGGCCGCCGATTCCCCCATCTTTACCAATGCCCAGGCTGCCGCAGAACGAACAGCACTATTTTCATCTTTTAACAAATCACCGATCCGGGAGGCCTGCGAGGCCGCCGATTCCCCCATATTTCCCAATGCCTCTGCTGCCGCAGAACGAACCTCCCAACTTTCATCTTTTAACAAATCAACGATCCGGGAGGCCTGCGAGGCCGCCGATTCCCCCATATTTCCCAATGCCTCTGCTGCCGCAGAACGAACAGCACTATTTTCATCTTTTAACAAATCAACGATCCGGGAGGCCTACGAGGCCGCCGATTCCCCCATATTTCCCAATGCCTCTGCTGCCGCATAACGAGCCTGCCAATTTTCATCTTTTAACAAATCACCGATCCGGGAGGCCTGCGAGGCCGCCGATTCCCCCATATTTCCCAATGCCTCTGCTGCCGCAGAACGAACATCACTATTTTCATCTTTTAACAAATCAACGATCCGGGAGGCCTGCGAGGCCGCCGATTCCCCCATATTTCCCAATGCCC
>WYBG01000184.1 GCA_011526015.1 Deltaproteobacteria bacterium
CGGTATTTTTCCAGCACGCCCGGTTTGTGAGAGGGATTGTGCAAAATACAGGAGGGATGCGGCAGGGGGAATATTTTGAACCCGGGGGCCAGGAACAACCGCCCATAGAGGTCTTTGAACGCCGCTCTTCCCTGCGGCGCAGCGATGCCGAACAATTTCAGAACCTGCCGGGAGGCGTAAAACCCCAGCGGGAGCAGAATTTCCGGTTGAATCAGCAGAATTTCCCGCTTCAGATAGGCGCTGCAAGCGCGAATTTCATCCTGCCGGGGGCGGCGATTTTTGGGCAGGCGGCATTTCAGCAGGTTGGTCAGGTACACATCTTCCCGGGAAATCCCGGCGTTTTCCAGCAATTCCTCGAAAATCTTCCCGGAAGGCCCGATGAACATCCGCCCTTCCCGGTCTTCCCGCTCCCCGGGTGCCTGGGCGATGAGCATCCATCGCGCCCGGCGGCTCCCCTCTCCGCACACCGCCTGAATTCGCGTGCGGTGCAGCGGGCAGCGGGTGCAGGCGCGAATCTCCTCGTTCAATTCGGCAAATTTACCGGAGTGCTTTTCCATAACCTGCCGCGGGAGGTTGATGTCCGTTGTCCATGGTCGGTTGTTGGTTGCCGGAGCGTTGAACCTCCTTGCCCTGTACTATACTGAGCAAGGCCATAAATTGAGCTTTTTAGTTTTCGGGTATAAGGTATAGGGAAAGTAAGGCCTTATACCCTATAACTTATACCTCCCCAAAATCGCAGTCTATGCCCTCATGCAGTATATCACCTGACATTTGAAAAGGTGAAACGGAGAGCGGGGGAGCCGGAGAAACGGAGACTTGCATCTCCCATTCTCCGTTTCTCCCACTCTCCGGTTCACAGCATTGACAATTGTCAAATGCCAGGTGATAGAACAAAATAAAGCCCCATAACCTGCCCGGTCAATAAAATATTCAAACAACGCCGCCCTGCCGGTCTCAATTTTCTTTCCCGGCTCTTGCTTATTTCCCGGAATTTGCTTACTCTATGCCAAATTTAGATCGAATGGTGATGAAAATCGTGGAGCTTCGCTTAGAGACCCATTGTCTCGAAGCGCTTAAAACTTTTTATACCGAAACCTTAGAACTGCCCCTGGCCAGCGAGAGTAAAAGATCTTTTGCTTTCCGCGTCGGGGCCTGCAAGGTGCATTTTTTCAAAACCCATCAACCGGAACAGCCTTTTTACCACTTTGCTTTCAATATACCGGAAAACCAGTTGCCGCAAGCCCGGCAATGGCTTTCTTCCCGCGCTCAATTGATCGGGCAGGGCGGAAAAGACCAGTTCCATTTCGAGAGCTGGAACGCCGATGCGCTCTATTTTTACGATCCGGCCGGCAACATCGTGGAATTCATTGCCCGCCATAACTTGAACAATCGCTCCGACGCCGAATTCTCCGCCAAAAGCATCCTGGGCGTCAGCGAAATCGGCTACCCGGTAGAAGACGTGCGCCTGTTTTCCGAGCATATTCGCGATACCCTGAAGTTGAAGCTCTGGGACGGCGACGAAACCCAATTTGCCGCCGTGGGAGATGAAGAAGGCATGTTCATCATCGTGCCCCTGGAGCGCATCTGGTTCCCCACCGATAAGCCGGCCGACAGCTTCCCGGTCACCGTGGACGTCAGCAGTGAATAACCGGTAAATTCCCATTAGACTTGTTGCGAAATAAGGATTTTGAACCGGTTTACTCAAAAATCAGCCACGAATCAACACCAATGAACACGAAGGAAAACAAACACTTTCTGAAAAAAACCATTTGTGAAAATTCGTGGGCATTCGTGGCTTTTTTCTTATTTCGCAACAACTCCATTCTCCGCCTCCATAACGGAAATTTTTACCGGCGATGAACTTTTTAGCCCATCTCTACCTTGCCGACAATACTCCCGAATCCCTGGTGGGGAATATGCTGGCAGATTTCGTGGACAGCGAATTCCGCAGCCACTACCCGGACGAGATCAGCCGCGGCATCGTGCTGCACCGCAAAGTGGACGTGTTCGCCGACCGCCACCCGGTATTCCGCCGCAGCAAAGGGCGGATCGGCCAGGAGTACCGCCACCTCAAGGGGATTATGGTGGATATTTTCTACGACCACTTTTTGGCCAAAAACTGGCCGGATTATTCCGCGCTTCCCCTGGAGGATTTCTGCGATCACGCCTATGGCGTCTTTATGGAATACCGCGCCCTGGCCCCACCCCGCTTCCAGCGAATGCTGCCGCTGATGATCGCCGGCAACTGGCTGCTCTCCTACCGGCATTTAGAAGGAATCGCCCGGGTCTTAATCGGCATGTCCGGGCGCTTGAGCCGGAAAAACCGCCTGGCGGAAGGGATTTCGGAATTGCGCGCCCATTACCGGGAATTCGAAGCGGATTTCCGGGAATTTTTCCCGGAGCTTATTCACTACGTGGAAGGCGTGAAACGGGAAGCGTGATGCGTAATCCGTAAAATGTATTGCGTATTGCGTATTCCGTATTCCGTTACGCAATACGCAATACAAAACAACCTCTTTTGGCAAATGAATTCACACGCTTTGAATAATCTGCACCAGCAGATTCCTCCCGCGCATGGCAGGGATTTGCTGCGCCCGCGGTTGATCGCCCGCTTGAATGAAGGGCTGCGCTGCAAGCTAACGGTTCTCTCCGCCCCGGCCGGCTACGGCAAAACCACCCTCCTGGGCCAATGGGCGAGGCAGGCGGGGATAAAAATCGCCTGGCTGGCCCTGCACCCGGACGATAACGATCCCGCCCGCTTTTTCAAACGGATTATCGCGGCGCTGCGGACGGTTAATCCCGCTATCGGCAAAGGGATTTTCGAGATGCTCCGGGGGGAAAACCTGCCGGGCGGTTCGGCTGAAAAACCCACCATGGAAGAGGCGCTTCGCAGGTTGCTCGACCAGGCCGGGCTGGCGTTGCACGATTTCGCCGTGGTGCTGGACGATTACCAGCACATCCAATCGCCGCCGGTGCACGAGATCGTAACCTTTTTGTTAGAATACCAGCCCCCGCAGATGCACGTCATCGTCAGCAGCGAAAGCGACCCGCCCTGGAGCCTGGCCGCGCTGCGCACCGCCGGGCAGGTCAACGAGATTCGCACCCCTTACCTGGCCTTTAGCATGGAGGAGGCCAGCGAATTCTTCAACGGAGTAATGCAGTTGCAGCTTAGTTACGGGGAGATTTCCGCCCTGGTCAGCCGGGTGGAAGCGCATCCCGCGGCGCTCAAGTACGCCGCGCTCTGCCTGGAAGAGGAGCGCGGCCCGGCGGCGGATTTTATCGCCGGCTTCGAGCAGGATGAACGGGAAGCGCTCACCTGCCTGGTAGAAATGCTCTTCCAGCGCCAGAGCGCGGAGATGCAGGCGTTTTTGAGCAAGGTTTTCGCGCTGGAGCTTCTCTCCCCGGCGCTCTGCGACGCGGTTGCCGGGCGGGAAAATTCCCGCGATCTGCTCCGGCAATTAGCGGAAACGGGGGCATTCCTGGCTCCCGCGGATTCCTCGCGCGAGTGGTTCCGCTTCCATCCTTTTCTGACAACATATTTACATGATTACTTCCGGAACATTGCCGGTGAAGAAGCCGGGGTTCTGCGCCGCCGCGCCGCGCGCTGGTTTGCCGGGGAGGGATTCATCGAAGAAGCTTTTCAGCACGGGCTGGCCGCCCATGATGCGGAGCTGGCCGGGCAGTTGATCGAACAAAACGCCCGGGAAATGCTGCAAAACGGGGAATTGGCCACTGTGGAACGCCGGCTGAGCGCTATGCCGGAAGCCGCCTTCAACGCCCGCCCGATGCTCTCCATCTGCCGCGCCTGGATCGCCGTCATCACCCAACAATACGAGGAGGTGGAAACGCATCTGGAAACCGCACTGGCGGCGCGCGGGAATTCCTCTCATCCGGAGGAAATTAACGGCCACGTGGAGGCGATCCGGGGTTTTTTGGCGGAGCGGGGGAGGGGGGGAGAATAGCGCGCGGCCGGATACTGGATACTCGCTTGCCCCTTCGGGGATGCTGGATGTTCGATGCTCGATATGTTCTTTCTAAACAGTAACATTTTAGCCCTATGAATAATTCGGAAATTTTGACAGCTACCCTTTTGTTTGTCATTCCCACGAAGCTTGTCCCCGTGAATACGGGGAGTGGGAATCCATAATTCAGGCCAATTTTCTGGATTCCCGCTTTCGCGGGAATGACATTTTGCGTGAGTTTTTCAAAGGGCTAAAATGTTACTCTAAACATTATTTCTTGTGCTCTTGAATGTTGTTTGTGGCTGCGGTATATTCTTCCGCTTAAAAAACAGAGA
>WYBG01000185.1 GCA_011526015.1 Deltaproteobacteria bacterium
AGAGTTTACATCAACTTTTTTAGTGTTTTTACTTCTCAGTGCAGGCTTAGGCTCAATAAATCTTTGATTTTCTCTGTGCCCTCTGTGGCTCTGTGGCAAATTTTTTGACCCCGCGTAACATCAGTTACTTAACTAAAGCGAAGGAGCAATCTATGCGCCATTATAAATATCTGATCATCGGCGGGGGCATGGCCGCCGCTTCCGCCGTCGAGGGCATCCGGGAAGTTGACCCGGGCGGCGAGATCGGTGTCATCACCGCCGAAGGCGACCATCCTTATGACCGCCCGCCCCTTTCCAAACAGCTGTGGACCGGGCAGAAGAAGATGGAAGAAATCATGCGCCCGGTTTCCAGCGAGGGGGTGAATTATCATCTCCAGCGCACTGCCAAAACCCTGAAACCGGCCAGCAAACAGGTAACGGATAGTAACGGGGAGACGTACGCGTTTGATAAGCTGTTGCTGGCTACCGGCGGAACGCCGCGCCGCCTGCCGTTTGGCGGCGACAATATTATCTACCTGCGAACGCTGGAAAGTTACCGGCGCCTGCGGGATTTGGCCGGGCGGCAGGATGTCTTCGCGGTCATCGGAGGCGGGTTTATCGGCTCCGAGATTGCCGCGGCGCTGGCCATGAGCGGCAAAAAAGTGTCCCTCATCATGCCGGAAAAGGGAATTTGCGACCGTCTTTTTCCCGCCGACGTGGTGGCGTTTTTGAATGATTACTATCGCCAAAAAGGGGTTGAGGTGCTGGCGAATGAAATGGCCGCCAACCTGGAAGGCCGCGGCGCGGATTTACAGGTGGTCATCAAAAATAATCGCCGCGTTGCCGCCAACGGGGTGGTCGCCGGCATCGGCATTACCCCGAACGTGGAGCTGGCCGAAGCCGCCGGGTTGGAGACCGGGGACGGCATCATTGTTGACGCAGCTTTGCGCACCAGCCACCCGGATATTTTTGCCGCGGGGGACGCCGCCAACTTTTTTGATTCGGCGTTGGGCGTTCGCCGCCGGGTGGAGCACGAAGACCTGGCCAATTCCATGGGAAAAGCCGCCGGCCGCTCCATGGCCGGGGAGCCGGTGAATTTCAGCCACTCTCCCATGTTCTATTCCGATATGTTCGAGATCGGCTACGAGGCGGTCGGGGAGCTCGACTCCCGCCTCAACGTGGCGGCAGACTGGCAGGAAAAATACCATACCGGGGTGCTCTATTACCTGGATGAAAGCCGGGTGCGCGGGGTTCTGCTCTGGAACGTCTGGGGAAAAGTAGATGAAGCCCGCGCTCTCATCGCCGCGGGGGAGAACGTTACCGCCGCGTCCCTGAAGGGAAGGATTGCACACTCATAAACTCTATAAAACTATTCCGTAAAACCCATAACTCATTGGAGGCTGTCATGAAGTACGTCGTATTAGTCGGTCGAATACTCTATTCCCTCATTTTTATTTCAATCGGGGTATTCGGCCATTTCGGAAATCACAGTGCGATGGCCCAGTATGCCGCTTCGCAAGGGGTGCCTTTAGCCGGCGCAACGGTCTATCTGACCGGCCTCATGATCATATCAGGGGGTCTGAGCGTTCTCCTGGGGTATAAAGTAAAGATCGGGGCGGCGCTGCTGTTTCTGTTCCTGGTTCCGGTTGCATTTATGATGCACAATTTCTGGGCTATTTCCGATCCGCAAATGGCCATGATCCAGCAGTCGATGTTCATGAAGAATCTTTCCCTGGCCGGGGCGGCGTTGCTGATCTTCTATTTCGGCGCCGGGCCGTTGAGCCTGGACAAAGGGAGAGAATAAACTCATTAAGGGTGAAAGATAAAGGATAAAGGATAAAGGATAAAGGATAAAGGATAACTTAACTTCAAATGGAAGGAAATATAGTTATGGCAGATGACAGAATTATTCTGGTGACAGGGATAACCGGCCAGCAAGGCGGGGCGGTAGCCCGGGAACTTCTAGCTCGCGGGTATCGCGTAAAGGGAATGACCCGGAAGCCGGAGAGTGAAAAAGCGAATGAGTTTCGCAAGCTCGGCGCGGAGATCATTCAGGGCGACCTGGATGATCCGGCGTCGCTGAAACAGGCCGTGAAAGGTGTTTGGGGTATTTTTGCCATACAAAACACCTGGGAAGCAGGGGTAGAAAGAGAAGAAGAACAGGGCAAACGAATTGCTAAAATTGCCAAAGAGGCCGGGGTTCAACATTACGTGTATTCATCGGTAAGCTCGGCGCATCGCAACACCGGTATTCCGCACTTCGAGAACAAATGGCGGGTAGAAGAGACGGTGCGCGGGCTGGGTTTCCCTTCCCATATTATCATCCGGCCGGTCTTTTTTATGGAGAACCTGGCGTCGCCGTGGTTTAAGCCGGGCATCGGCCAGGGGCAGTTAATGGTGGCGCTTAAGCCCGAAACGGCTTTACAGATGATCGCGGTGAAGGACGTCGGAAAGTACGGCCTGGCGGCCTTCGAGAAGCATGAAGAGTTGAACGGGCGCGAGATCGATATCGCCGGGGACGCGCTTACCATGCCGGAAACCGCCCGGATCCTCAGCGAGGCAGCCGGCAAGAAAGTCGATTTTGTAGAGCTTCCCATCGCAGAAGTACGAAAATTCAGCGATGACTACGCAACGATGCTGGAGTGGTTCGACCGGGTCGGTTACAATGCCGACATTGCTGGAAATGCAAAAAAATTTGGCATAAAGCCTACCTCGTTTCAGGATTGGGCAAAGCAGCAGAACTGGAGCTAACCGATGAACCCTCACGTTCACGGCATACACCACGTCACCGCCATGGCCGGCAATCCCCAGAAGAACATCGATTTTTACGTCGGGGCGCTGGGATTAAGAATGGTTAAAAAAACCGTCAATTTCGACGATCCCTTCACCTACCATTTTTATTACGGGGACGAGGCCGGCGCTCCCGGCTCGATTATGACCTTCTTCCCCTGGGGAAATGCAGGATTGCGCGGTCGGCGGGGTACCGGGCAACTGACGGTTACCTCGTTTTCGATTCCCGAAAACTCCCTTGACTATTGGATGGAGCGGCTGGCAAAGCTGAACATTCACTTTGCCGGGCCGTACACCCGGTTTGGAGAGGAAGAAGTTCTCACCTTATTCGATCCGGACGGTCTGGAACTGGAACTGGTCGCTTCTGTACGGGAAAAACGCCCTGGCCGGGAAAACGGGGAAATTCCCGGGGAGCACGCCATTCGCGGGTTTCACAGCGCCACCCTCTCCGTGGAGGGCTACCAGCGCACCGCCGGGTTGATGAGCGAGCTCCTGGGATTTCGCCGCCTGAAGGAAGAGAACAACCGGCTCCGTTTTGAAGCGGGGGAGGGGGGACCCGGAACCATCGTCGATATACTCAGCCAGCCGGATGGTTTCCGTGGTACCATGGGGGTCGGTGTTGTGCACCACGTGGCCTGGCGCATCAAAGACGATGAAACGCAGCTACAATTGCGGGAAAAGTTGGCGCAATCGCGTTATAACGTATCGCCGGTGCGTGATCGCAACTACTTTCACTCTATCTACTTCCGGGAGCCGGGAGGAATTCTATTCGAAGTGGCTACCGATCCCCCGGGATTTGCAATCGATGAGCAACCGGCAGAGTTGGGCAGCGCTTTGAAATTGCCTTCCTGGTTAGAGCCGCAGCGCCGGGAGATCGAAGAACATCTTCCCCCGGTGAGCCTGCCCAAATGACGACAAAGCCCAATGACAGCGAAGCCACTGACAGCGAAGCTAAATGACGGCAAAGCCAGATGACTATGAATGACAATATAGAAAGCGCTGATAGATGAAACAAAATATCGGAAACGCAGCCGGGCCTCACCAGGGGCAGCCGCTGCTTCACGCCGGGGCGCCCCTGGAGCAAGCCAAAGCAGCGATGATCATGATTCATGGGAGGGGCGCGGATGCGCGGGATATTTTAAGCCTCGCCACGGAACTCGGCCAGCCGGATTTCGCTTTCTTCGCCCCCCAGGCATCCGGCAATACCTGGTATCCCTTCAGTTTTTTAGCGCCGATTCCGCAGAATGAGCCGGGGATTACTTCCGGCTTGCAGGCGATTGCGGATATCCTCGCCGAACTGGAGAGTAAAGGATTTCCCGCGGAGAAGGTTTTCCTCCTGGGGTTTTCCCAGGGCGCCTGCCTGGCGACGGAATTCGCGGCGCGGCATCCCCGGCGCTACGGGGGGTTGATCGGTTTCAGCGGGGGATTGATCGGACCGGGGGGAACCCCGCGCGATTATCCCGGCGCCCTGGCGGGTACCCCGGTGTTCCTGGGGTGCAGCGATCCGGATCCCCATATTCCCCGGGAGCGGGTGGAAGAAACCGCCGCAGTATTGAAAAAAATGGGTGGGGAGTTAACCCTGCGTCTCTATCCCCGCATGGGGCACACCATCAACAGCGATGAAATTGAATTTGCGCGGGAGATGATGCGGACAGTCTTATAATGATATGTTTGAGACGCGCGAGGCAGCGTCTGCCAAAGCTGATTAAAGATTATGAGGAGTAGAATTTTTGGTAGTCCTAAATAGGTAATGCTGCTATGCTATTCGACCGCCTGCTTTGTCATTCCCGCGAAAGCGGGAATCCACGATTTCTGCTGAGTTTATGGATTCCCACTTGCGTGGGAATGACACCGTACA
>WYBG01000186.1 GCA_011526015.1 Deltaproteobacteria bacterium
CATTTTTCACTTTTCATTTTTCACTTTTCATTTTTCACCTAACTTTTCCGCTAATTCATTGGCGCACTTCCAGACGTCGCCGGCCCCGATGGTGATGACCATATCGCCGGGCCGGAGGAGCGGGAACACTTCCCCGGCCAGTTTGCGTTTGTCTTCCACGTAGAGCACTTTTTTATGCCCCATGGTGAGGGCGGTATCGGCGATGAGTTTGCCGTTGACGCCCTCGATTGGTTTCTCCCGCGCCGGGTACACGTCGGTGACGACCAGGATATCGGCGTCGAAAAAAGAGCGGGCAAATTCTTTGTAAAAATCCCGGGTGCGGGAATACAGGTGCGGCTGGAATACCGCGATGATGCGCTTTTCCGGCCAACTGCTGCGCGCTCCTTGCAAAGTGGTAAAGATTTCCGTGGGGTGATGGCCGTAATCGTCCACCACCATAATATCATGCGCCTGCGCCTTGATCTCGAAGCGGCGGCTGATCCCGGAAAATCCTTCCAGCGCTTTTTGAATAGTCGCAAAGGGAACTTCTAACTCCAACCCCACCGCAACGCCGGCCAGGGCGTTCTGGATATTGTGTTTGCCGGTCAGGTTCAGCTTCACCCGGCCCAACAACTCGCCCTCGTGGAAGGCGTCGAACTCGGTTCCGTAAGGCAAAAAACGCAGGTTGCGGGCGGTAAAATCCGCCTGGCTGCTGAAGCCGTAGCTGATCACGGTGCGCTTCAAGGCGTGGAGGATCTCCTGCACCCCGGGATTATCCAGGCAGGCGATCACCTTCCCGTAAAAGGGAACCTTGTTGGCAAAGGCAATGAAAGCGTTTTTCAAATCCTCCAGGTCCTTGTAGCAGTCTAAGTGATCGGTGTCCACGTTAGTAATCACCGCGATGGTCGGGATCATGGAGAGGAAGCTGCGGTCGAATTCATCCGCTTCCGCCACCAGGAAATCTCCCCGCCCTAACTTGGCGTTGGTATCCAGGGAGCGTACCTTGCCGCCGATGATCAGGGTGGGGTCCAGCCCGCCCTCGGTCAGCACCGCCCCGATCAGCGAAGTGGTGGTGGTTTTCCCGTGGGTGCCGGCAACGGCGATGCCGTATTTCAGGCGGATCAGCTCGCCCAACATCTCCGCGCGTTTGATCACCGGAATTTTGCGCCGCAGCGCTTCCTGCACTTCCAAGTTATCCGCGGTGACCGCGGAGGAATAGATCAGCACCTCCGCGTCCTGCACGTTCTCCGCCCGGTGGCCTTCGCTAATCCGCGCGCCCATGGCGGCGAGCTTCTGGGTCAGCTCGGAAAGCTGGGTATCGGAGCCGCTCACCTGGTAGCCTAAGTTCAGCAGCAACTCCGCAATGCCGCTCATCCCGATCCCGCCGATCCCGACGAAGTGAATTTTGTGAATTTTGCCTAAGCGCATATTTTTGGTGTTATGGCGTTATTGTGCTCTGGTGTTCAAGTTGTTCGAATACCGGAGCACCTGAACACTTGAGCACTCGAACACGGTTTTCTCTTCATATTTCCAACAATTTCAGTACTTCCTCGCTAATCTGCTCCGCAGCGCGGGGGCGGGCCAGGGTTTTCCAGGCCGCGCTCTGCCGCCGCCGCAGCGTTTCATCGCTCAGCAGGGTTTCCAATGCCTGCTGCAACTCTTCTTCCCAGCCCGCTTTTTCCGTAACCACCAGGGCCGCCCCGGCTTCCGCGACCATCCGGCTGTTGTGCTCCTGGTGATTGCCGGCCGCGAAGGGATAGGGCACTAACACGGCCGGTTTGGCGACTGCGGCCAGCTCCGCCAGGGTAATTGCCCCGGCGCGGCAGACCACCAGGTCCGCGGCGGCGTAGGCTGCATCCATCTCCTGGATGTAGGGCAGAATGCGCACCCTCTCATCGGCGCCCTGGAATCCCTTCATCACTGTATCGAACTGGCTTTCCCCGGTCTGCCAGATCACCTGCATTTCGTATTTCCTCAGCAATTCCGGGAGAATGCCGCTCATGGCGGTGTTGATGGAGCGCGCTCCCTGGCTGCCGCCGAAAATGAGCAGGGTGATTTCATCCTGCTCCAGGCCCATTTTTTCCCGCCCGGCCTGCCGGGTAACACCGCCGAGGGTCTCCCGAACCGGGTTGCCGGTAACTGTTAATTTATCCGCATACTGCGGAAAATACCGCCGCGCCGCCTCGAAAGAGAGGCAGATGCGCCTCGCGTATTTGGCCAGCAGCCGGGTGGTGATCCCGGGGTACACGTCCTGCTCCTGGATGAGCACCGGCACGCCCATTTTCGCCGCAGCGTAGAGCGCCGGGCCGCTTACGTAGCCGCCGGTTCCCACCGCCGCGTGGGGCGCAAACTGCTTCACGATCTTCCGGCTTTGATACAGACCGATCAGCAGCTTCGCCGGGAATAACAGGTTTTTAAGGCTGAAGCTGCGCGCGAATCCCGAAATCAGGATAGTTTTCAGGGGAACGCCGTAACGGGGCACAATCCGGGTCTCGATGCCGTTTTTGCCCCCCACGTAGAGGAACAGGAACTCTCCCTTGCGTTTTAGCGCCTCGATAGTTGCCAGCGCCGGGTACACGTGCCCGCCGGTTCCTCCCCCGGCAATCAGAATTCGCTTTTCCATCCCTAATACACCATTCACCATTCGCTATTCACCATTCTCCATTCTCCATTCTCCATTCTCCATTC
>WYBG01000187.1 GCA_011526015.1 Deltaproteobacteria bacterium
GAAATGTTTATAGAAAATGGAGTCTCCCTTTAGTTAAAAAACCACGTAGTGGTGACATGTTGAGTTGATTTCAAAGATAATGCCAAAAATGTTAAATCAGGAAATAATTAAATCAGCATCCCTAAATAATTAATGCTCCTTGCTGCATCGACCGGCAAGGATGCCGGTCATACAGTGCGACAAGCATCCCTGCTTGTCGCGAAACAGCATTAACAATTTATCACTGCAACCACCCGGATTCCGGATTTCCGGGATCCGGGTGGTTTAACAGGTCAAAAAGAAGCCAGGCCGGATTTCAGGAACAACCGCTGGTGGAGCCGCACTCGTTGCACTTATAACAGCTTCCGTTGCGGTACATAATCGCGCCGCAGTCCGGGCAGTAGGGCGCGTCCGCCTGCATTTGATACACTAATTTTTCCCGTTCTTCCAACGTCTTCGCCCCGTTATTCTTCGCCGGGGAATGATTTTCCGGCTCCCCATCCCCAAACGGCAATTCGATGGTTTTGGAATTGCTCTCCCCTGCGCCGATGCTCACGTAGAGGGCCTTCTCCTCTTTGGGCAGGAATTTCAGCGCCAGCCAGCGGAAAATGTAATCCAAAATCGACTTGGCCAGAGGAATCTGGGGATTGTTGGTGAATCCCGAGGGTTCGAAACGGGTATGGGTGAACTTGTTGATGAGCACCTTCAGAGGCACGCCGTACTGTAACGCCAGGGAAATAGCGGTGGCGAAGGAATCCATCAACCCGGAGACGATGCTGCCCTCTTTGGCCATCACGATGAAGATTTCCCCGGGAGAGCCGTCCTCGTACATCCCCACGGTAATATATCCCTCATGCCCGCCGATGGAGAATTTGTGGGTAACCGCCTGGCGTTCATCTTGCAGGCGGCGACGGTAGGGGCGGCCATACTCTTTCACCGCTTCATTAACCGAGGTGGACAACGGCTGGGTGCGTTTGGAATTGTCGCGGTAGATGGCAATCGCCTTGATGCCCATCTTCCAGGCGCGGAGGTAGGTGTCCATGATTTCGTCCACGGTGATATTTTCCGGCACGTTGACGGTTTTGGAAATCGCCCCGGAAATGAAGGGCTGGGTGGCGGCGAGCATCTTCACGTGCCCCATGTAGTGAATGGAGCGCAGGCCGTTGACCGGTTTGAAGGCGCAGTCGAACACCGGCAGGTGCTCATCCTTCAATTCCGGCGCGCCTTCGATGGTATCGTTTTCGTCAATGTAGGTAACAATTTTGTTGATGGCTTGTTCGGAGTAACCCAGCTTGCGCAGCGCCGGGGTGACGGTATTGTTGACAATCTTCAACATCCCGCCGCCGACTAACTTTTTGTATTTTACCAGGGCGATATCCGGCTCCACCCCGGTGGTATCGCAATCCATCATAAACGCGATGGTACCGGTGGGCGCCAGCACCGTCACCTGGGCGTTGCGGTAGCCGTGTTGCTCGCCTAATTGGTACGCTTCATCCCACACCGAAGTAGCCGCGTCCATCAATTTTTCCGGCACGTAGGCAGGGCTGATTTTATGGGAAGCGGCGCGATGCTTATCGATCACCCGCAGCATCGGGGCGCGGTTATTTTCGAATTCCTCGAAGGGACCGGCGACGCCCGCCAATTCCGCAGAAGTGAGGTAAGCCTGCCCGCAGAGCAGGGAGGTAAGCGCCGCAGCGTAAGCGCGGCCTTCGTCGCTGTCGTAGGGGCGGCCCATGGACATCAACAGGGCGCCTAAGTTGGCGTAGCCCAGCCCCAGGGTGCGGAAGAGATGGGAATTCCGGGCAATCTCCTTGCGGGGATAACTGGAGTTGTCCACCAGGATTTCCATGGCGGTGATCATCACCCGGGTGGCGGCGCGGTAATCCTCCACCTGGAAAACCCCCTTCTTGTCCACAAACTTCAACAAGTTGAAGGAGGCCAGGTTGCAGGCGGTGTTGTCGATGAACATGTATTCGGAGCAGGGGTTCGACCCGTTGATCCGCGCGGAATTCGGGCAGGTATGCCAGTCGTTGACGATGGTATCGAACTGCATTCCCGGGTCGCCGCAGACGTGGGTGGAATCGGCGATCATGCGCATCAAATCCCGGGCCCGGTAGGTATCCATGGCTTCCCCGGTGGTTACGGCGCGGGTAGTCCACTTCTTGTCCTGCTCCACCGCTTCCATAAAGGCATCGCTGACCCGCACGCTGTGGTTGGCGTTCTGGAAGAAGATGGAGCCGTAAGCCTCTCCGTCGATGGCGCCGTCGTAACCAGCGTCGAGCAGCGACCAGGCTTTTTTCTCCTCTTTCGCTTTGCAATTGATGAACTCTTCGATGTCGGGGTGGTCGGCGTTCAGGATCACCATTTTAGCGGCGCGGCGGGTTCTCCCCCCGCTTTTGATCACTCCCGCGAAGGCGTCGAACCCCTTCATAAACGATACCGGGCCGGAAGCGATCCCGCCTCCCGAGAGCGATTCTTTGGAAGAGCGCAGGCTGGAAAAGTTGGTGCCGGTGCCGGAGCCGTATTTGAAGAGCATTCCTTCGATCTTGGCCAACTCCAGAATGCTCTCCATGGTATCATCCACGGAGTTGATGAAGCAGGCCGAGCACTGGGGCTTTTCTTCGATTCCCACGTTGAACCATACCGGGCTGTTGAAGGCCACGTACTGATTCACTAACAGATAAGTCAATTCCCGGTAAAACGTCTCCCCATCTTCGTGGGAAGCAAAATAACCGTCTTTAATTCCCCAGTCCGCAATGGTGCGGGAAACCCGGTTGACCAACTGCTTGACGCTGCTTTCACGATCCTCGGTATTGATCTTTCCGTTAAAATATTTGGAGACCACCACGTTGGTGGCCAATTGTGACCAGAATTTGGGCACTTCCACCCCGGTTTGTTTGAAAATAGTTTTACCGGAGGCGTCGGAAATGACCGCTTCGCGGCGATCCCATTCGATCTCCTCGAAAGGATGCACCCCGGGTTTGGAAAAATAGTGTGAAAAAACCATTCCCTTACTCCCATCTTCCGTGGGAACCTCCGCAGATTTTTGTGGTACGGTGAGCATATCGATGGGTAACATGGCTTCTTCCCTGAAAGGGGCAGCTGATGGCTTTTTATGCGGCATACGCCCGACCTCCTTGATATGGTTTAAGATATGCTGGATTTATGGTTGGCAACATCCATGATGAGCAATTGCATTGATTTTATCGTTGCTTAAAAAATCGGCAGAAACTTACCAACTGAGGCGGAAAATGTCAATCATAATAATTATATCACGAAACCGCTCCGAAGGGAGTGTTTTGTGCCGGGGCTTTGCCGCAGGGTACAGCCCCGCCGCGTTTCAAATTCGCGGTACTTTTTTGGAAAAAAGAGATTCGTTTCCCGCGAAAATCGCATTAAGTTATGCGCCCGGGTAATGAATGAGAGATGGAGCGGCGCGTGATAACCGCAGATGGTCGTTCACTGCTCCCCCATCGACAGCGTTCTTGTCCGGAATTCCCGGTAAAAAGATCGAACCGAAGCCACTAAAACATGAGGGGAAAAAAATGAAAGAATTGTTGAAGAAAGGATTATACTTAGGTGTGGGCGCATTCACCCTTACCAAAGAGAAGATAGAGCAAGTGGTGGATGAAATGGTGCGCCGGGGCGACGCCGAGCAGGGCGACAAGGCAAAATTGATCGATGAGTTGGTGGAGAGAACCCGGGAGTTCGAAAAGGAGCTTTCCGAAAAAGTGAAGGGCATTATTCAGACCTACGGATACGTTCCCCGCCGCGACCTGGAAGATCTCAAAAAGCGCATCGAAGCGCTGGAAAAAGAGTTGGCGGCGAAAAAGCCCGGCTCCCGGAAACCCGCCGCCAAAGCCGCTCCCCGTAAATCCACCCGCAAGAAAAGCGCATAGGGCATAGCGCATGGCGCAGAGCGCATAGGGTATAGGGTATAGGGTATAGGACCGTCTATAAGAATCGATACAAATGCTTACCCTTCACAACCCATGCGCTATGCTAACCTGACGTTCGAGACACCTCATGACTCTCTTTCCCATTCATCGCACCTACCGGCATATCCGGCGCTACCGGCAAATCATCGGCACCCTGGTCAAATACGGCTTCGGCGACGTGCTGGAGCGGATGCGCCTGGAATTTTACCGCCGCCTGCACCGCAAGCTGCTGCCCGGGGCCCCGGCCCGCAACATCGACGCGGTTTCCCGGCCCCGGCGCATCCGCATGGCCTTCGAGGAATTAGGGCCTTCGTTCATCAAGTTAGGGCAGCTTTTGAGCATCCGTTCCGACCTGCTTCCCCGGGAATATGTGGATGAATTCGCCAAATTGTTAGATGCGGTGCCCTCTTTTCCCTCCCGCCAGGCCGTGGAGATCATCGAAACGGAACTAAACGCGAAACTGCAAGATTGTTACCGGGAATTCGATCCGCAACCGATCTCCGCCGCCTCCATCGCCCAGGTTCACCGGGCGGTTACCCGGGAGGGCAAAGAGGTGGTGATCAAAATCCAGCGCCCCGGCATCGAACGGACCATCGAAGAAGACGTCCTGATCCTCTACGACCTCGCCAACCTGATCGAAAAATACCTGGAGGAAAGCCAGCTCTACAATCCCACCGGTATTGTGGATGAATTTTCCCGCACCATCCGCCGGGAAGTGGATTTCATCCGCGAGGGGCACAACATCGACCGCTTCCGCAAGAACTTCCAGAACGATCCCACGATCTACGTCCCGGAAGTGCACTGGAATTTGACCACCCGCCGGGTGCTCACCATGGAAATGATCCACGGCGCCAAACTCAACCAGTTAGAGCGCCTGACCCTCTCCACGGAAGCGAAAAAACTGTTAGCCCGGCGCGGCGCCCAGGCCACCCTGAAGGCGGTTTTCGAGTACGGGTTTTTCCACGCCGATCCCCACCCGGCCAATATTTTCATCCTCGAGGACCTGCGCATCGCCCCGGTGGATTTCGGCATCGTGGGTGCGTTGGACGACCAGGGCCGGGAGGTGCTCTCCGCCCTGCTGCGGGGGGTGATCGAAAAAGACGCCGACCAGATCATCCGCGCGTTTTATACCCTGGGGAGCATCGACGCCGACGTGGACGTGAAAGGTTTGCGCCGGGACATCTACGAATTTGTAGATCATTATCACGGCCTGCCCCTGAACCAGATTCAGCCGTCCCAGACCGTGCCGGAGCTTTTCGAGATCGTGCGCCGCCACCGGGTGCGGCTGCCGGTGGAGTTTTCCTTCATCGGAAAGGTGCTGGTTTTCCAGAGCGCGGTGGGGCAGGAATTGGACCCGGATTTCGATATTATCGGCATTTCCCGCCCCTTCATCCGCAAAATCGTGATGCGCCGCTTCCGTCCCCAGCGGCAGTTGCGCGACCTGTTTCATTTTTATGAAGACGCCTTCGATTTCTTGAAAATGCTCCCCTACGAGCTGATGCAAATCCTTCGCAAATCCCGCCAGGGCGACGCCGAAAAACGTCTGGAGCGGCAACTGTTAGAACAGATGAGCCGGGAAACCGAGCGCGCCGGCAACCGTATTTCCCTGGCGCTGGTGGTCGCCGCAATATCGCTGGGGGCGAGCATGTTGATCCAATCCGCCGCCAGGCCGTTTTTCCTGGGAATTTCCCTGTTAGGGCTGATAGGATATGTAATTGCCGCGATGTTGGCGGCCTGGCTGCTGTTTTCGATCTGGCGATCCGGGAAGTTGTAAGCTGCATATTAAGGATAACGGTTGAAGGATTAAGGATAAAATAATCGAGGGGTCGCGGAGTTTTGATATGATTAAGCCCATTGCGTAAAAGAATTGGTTGCACCTTAGCCGACCGGCAGGGATGCCGGTCGGACAGTGCGACAAGCATCCCTGCTTGTCGCTTGCGAAAAAAACTCCGCGACCCCTCAAATAACTTCAATAAATCAGCGGATTTTGATTGTATCAAAGCGTTTTCAGGAGAGATACTCGATGCCCGGGAAGTTCGCCAAAGCCGCCTTCATGCTGCGAAAATTCTATAAAGACGTCCGTTTTGGAAAGGTTATTTATGGAATGGCGGAAGAATTGCACTCGCCGCAGTTGCGCGAATACTACTTTTTGATGGATGAGGAGCAGCTTCGCGCCGGCTACAGCCAGAACTTTCACTTCGATGAGCAGGGAATTCCCATCATTCCCACCTACATCGACGTGGCGGAGCGCAAGCTGATCTACTATCCCATCTCCATCGGCCAGTTCGGGCTGGCGATCTTTCACACCTACCTGAAAACCCAATCCGTTGATGATCGCAGCCGTTTTCTGCAAATCGTGGATTGGTTCTACGAAAATCGCCGCTCCGACGCGCGCCGGGGCGATTACTGGCTGACCGAGGTTCCCAAACCGGAATTCCGCATCGAGCACCCCTGGCCTTCGGCGTTTTCGCAGAGCCGGGGAATTTCCATTCTGCTGCGCGGCTACCAGCTTACCGGGGAGAAGAAATACCTGGAGGCCGCGACCAACGCCTTGAAAATTTATGAAATTCCCGCGAAAGAGGGCGGGGTGACCTCCTTCACCGGATTCGGCCCCATTTACGAAGAATATCCCGCGCCCTTCCTGACCGGGGTTTTGGATGGCGCAATCTTCTCGCTGTTCGGTTTGTATGATTACGTGCGGGCGGTAAAAGAAAATGATCTGGCAAAGCGCCTGTTCGAAGCGGGAATCCAGGGATTGAAGGGCGCGCTGCCGTGTTACGACCTCGGTTACTGGATCAAATACAACCTTTGCAGCGAGCCTTTTTACCCCCAATTAGACCCCGCAACCATTCTCTACTTCCGGTTAGTGAACAACCAGTTGCGCTTGCTCCATAGCTTAACCGGGGAGCGGTTTTTTCTGGAGTATGCCGAAAAATGGCAGAAATACGACCGCCTCCCTAACAAATTGCGCATGTACCGGCTGAAATACCGCGCTTTGAAGCAGTTGAACCGGTTGTAGAAGAAAAAATTCAATACTTTTTTCTTGCCGATATCATTTCCACCAATTAGCTTGTTCGGCAGCATTAAATTCAAAGCGAGAAACCCTCTTATCAGGCGATATGACAAAAAAAGAGTTTCTAAACAGTCTTGCCCAGGATCAGGTTGATGCAATTCAACAATTGCTGGATCTGCTGGTGCAAGCCGGAATTGGATATTGTGTGATCGGCGGTTTGGCGGTGAATGCCTACGTGGAGCCGGTGGTCAGCCTGGATTTGGATTTGGTGATTGCGGCAGAAACTATTCAGGATTTGCGTAGAGCGGCGGAAAAAATATTTACCGTCAAAGAGTTTCCGCATAGCCTGAATTTGAACCATCCCCGCTC
>WYBG01000188.1 GCA_011526015.1 Deltaproteobacteria bacterium
TTCTGCCGCCAGACCGACGATATTGCCGACGTGGGCGAGTCCCCCGAAAAAAAGCTCCGCCGGCTGAACCGCTGGGAACAGGAATTGAAGCGCTGTTTTTCCCAGAAAGCCTCCAATTACTTCGATTCCCTGCGCCAGGTAGCGGAGCGCTTCAAAATTCCCTTCGATTATTTCCTGGAGCTGATCGCCGGGGTGCGCATGGATTTGCACAACCTCAGCTACCGCACTTTCGATGAATTGAAGCTCTATTGTTACCGGGTCGCTTCCACGGTGGGGCTGATGTGCATCCAGATCTTCGGCTACCGCGATCCCCTGATCAAACAGTACGCCGAAAACTTGGGCATCGCCTTGCAGTTGACCAACATTATCCGCGACGTGGGAACGGACGCGGGCATGGGGAGGGTATATTTACCCCGGGAAGAGCTTTCCCGCTATGCTTTGACCCGGGAAGATATTCTCAACCGCCGCTACTGCCCGGAATTTTTCCGGCTGATGCAGTTCCAGGCCGGGCGGGCGCATGAATATTACACCCTTGCCGACGCCTGCCTGCCGGAAGCCGAGCGCCGCAACATGCTGGTTTCCGAAATCATGAGAAACATTTATTACCAACTCCTGCTCAAGCTCGAGGCCCGGCAATATCGGGTGCTGGAGCATCCCATCCGGCTCTCCACGCCTGCCAAAGCCTGGATCGCCATGAAAACAGTTTCGCGGATTAAATTGCTGGGGTAATGCCTGCTATCGCCAATGCAATCGCCTGAAGTGATCATCGCCGGCGGGGGCGTCGCGGGAATCTCCGCTGCTATCGCCGCGCTGGAAAGAGGCCTGAAACCGCTGCTGTTAGAACGAACCGCGCAGTTGGGCGGGCGGGCGCGTTCGCTCTACGCCCGGGACGCGGGAAATCCCATCGACACCGGCCAGCACGTGCTCTCCGCGGCCTATATGGAGACCTGCCAATTCCTGCAAAAAATCGGCAGCCTCGATAAGATTGATTTTCAGAAGCGCCTTCGGGTAGATTTCCGGCTGCACTTCCGGCGCAATTTCCGCTTCCGCGCCTGGCCGCTGCCCGCGCCGCTGCACTTCCTCCTGCCCCTGCTGCTGAATTCTCCCCTCGGCAAAACAGATCGAGAATTCCTCTTCCGCCAGGCCTGGCGCACGCGCCAATTTTCCCCCGCGCAATTGAAAAAAATGACCGTTCGGGAGTGGTTGGACGCCGCCGGGAAAGCTCCCTTCCTGGAAAAACTGCTCTGGGAACCGCTCACCCTCGCCACCCTGAACGCTCCCATTGAGCAGGCCAGCGCCTTTTTGCTCCACCAGGTGCTGGAAAAAGCGTTTTTAGGAACCTCCCGGCGCAGCGGGTTGGGCATCCCCAAAACTCTGCTCGGCGATATTTTCGTCGCCCCGGCAGAAGAATATATTCGGAAGCACGGGGGAGAGATTCGCGCCGGCAGCACGGTGAAAAAGGTATTGATAGAAGATGGCCGGGCGGCGGGGGTAGAAACCCGGGGCGGGGAAATCCTCCCCACGCCTTACCTGATTTTGGCGCTTCCGCCCCACGCGCTAACCCGGCTGATCGGGGATTCTCCCGGGCTGGCCTCCGCCTTCCGGCAGGATTTTTCCCAATTCTGTTATTCTCCGATCATTACGGCTAACCTGTGGCTCAAAAATCCCCTGCCGGGGGACTTTCCCATGGCCCTGGTGGATTCCCCGGCGCAGTGGATTTTCCGGTTGCCGGATACGTCCGGCAAGAGTGAATCATTTGGCTATGCGGTAGTGATCAGCGCGGCGTTCGAGCTGGCGGAGCGAAGCAGCGCGGAGATTTTGGAATTGTTGCGCCGGGAGTTTCGGCATTTTTTTGGGAAAGATATTTTTCAGGATTTGCATTTGCTTGCCGGCAAGGTGGTGAAAGAAAAATCCGCCACCATTTTGCAAACTCCCGGGACGCTGAAACTCCGGCCGCCCTGCCGCACCAACCTTCCCAACCTCTTCCTGGCCGGCGACTGGATCGACACCGGCCTGCCAGCGACCATCGAAAGCGCGGTGGTGAGCGGAAAAATGGCGGTGGAGGAGGCGGGGCGGGAGGCAGGAGCAGGGGCAGGGGCAGTAGGCGAGTAGGTAAGTAGGCAGTACTGCGTATGTAATTATAATAGGAAAGGCGCTCTCGCAGGGAGCGCCTTTTGGTTACTGCACCGGAGTGCAAAATTTCAGTTTTGCATTGGCAATGGCAACTAAAATTGCCTATTGCCTACCGCTTACTGCCCCCTGCCCCTGCCCCTGCTCCTGCTCCTGCCCCTGCTCTGCTACATCATTGCCGAGGGGTCGGCTTCGAACCGGTTGCAGGAGTCGTTCAGCCGCACTGCGATATTGCGCAGCGCGCAGCGGTGGTAGAACTCTTCCTGCCCTTCATCGGCCTCGCCGGTGTTGATATAGGCGAGGCGGTGTTTGCAGAATTGGCAAATCGGGGGAGTGGCGGGAGCTTTTGCCGCCTGCCTGGGAGCGGAGATATTTTTTCGCCAGAAATGCAGTGAGGAATCCAGGTTGATAGCCAGCGCCTGCAAGATATTGCGAATGCGCATCAGCAGGTACACCTGCACCAGCAGGGTGAAGGCAATAATTCCCAGCAAAATAATCGCCAGGGTGTTTTCTGTGATGCTTTCCTGCATGTATCAAATCTCCCTGAGCATTAGCAAATTTTCAATTTTCAATCTTCAATGAATCAAATACTCGTAATCACGGCTGAAAAGTTTAACATTTATTTGAGGAACGGTAAACCGATTCCCAACCCGGCGCGGGCATACAAACCGGTCAAATCAAACGATGAATTGCTGACGGTTTCTACTTCATTGGGATTCTCCAGGGTGGTAACCGTACCGTCTAACTCCCCGAAATTCCCGTATTGAAGCCCGATTTCCCCCCAGAGCAGCAGCGGCTTGCTTAGCCGGTAGTGGCCGCCCACCGCCAGCACCCCGGACAAAATGTTGCCGGAAAATTTCCCCCGGGTTTCCAGTAATTCATCGGGATTATCGGAACCGGTAAAGGATTCCGCATCGAGGAACATCAGCCCGACTCCGATCCCTATGTATTTGTTGAAACGCTTCCAGGTGCTGTAGTTGAAATAGAAGTGCAGGTTGATGATGGCGTCGATGGATTTCAATTCCCGCAGGTACTCCAGCGTCCAGGAAGGCGCGGGGGAAGGGCGGTATTGCAGCTCGATTGTTTCCCGGTAATAAGACACGTTGAGGTTGATAAAATAATCCTCATTGAGCCGGTACTCGAGCTGCCCGCCGAATACCCCGCTCCCGTTGAATTCTCCCGGGGAGGGAAGCGGCGCTTGCAGCTCTCGTCTCAGCCCGCGGATGTCTTCTTCTATCTTGCTATTCACGTCGCCGAGCGAGGGGTAGTAATAGCCGTAATGCAATTTCAGGGAGAAATTCTGCGCCGCTGCCGGCGGGAAGATTACCAACACTAAAAACAGGCATAACCACTTTTCGATCTTTTGCATCGCCGTTCTCCCGGGTCAGGAAGGAATCGCTGTTGTTCTCTTTTCAATTGCAATCTTTATAATCGAAAAGTCCTGCCGGAAGTTCCGGCATTTTTTGCCCGCTCTCAAAGAACGTATTTGATGACCGCAAACCCGCCGACCAGCAGCACCGTAAAGGCAATCGCCAGCCAGTCGAAATATTTGTCGATAAATCCCTTGATCCCTTCCCCGAATTTCCAGATCAGCCCGGCCACTAAGAAAAAGCGCATCGAGCGGCCAATGGCCGAGGCGACCATGAATTCCAGGAAATTGATCTGAAAAACTCCCCCGGCAATGGTGAATACCTTGTAGGGAATGGGAGTGAAAGCCGCGGTAAACACCGCTAAGAAAGCGTTCTCATTGTATTTTAGCGCGACGAAATCGAACGCCTGGTGGGTAAAGCCGGGCACGTGGTTGAAGAAAAAATCCGCGATCACGTTCCACAGTTGCCAGCCGATTAAGTAACCGATGGCGCCCCCGGCCACGGAGCTGGCGGCGCATACCAGGGCATACCAGAGGCTGCGCTGCGGGCGGGAAATTGCCAGCGCCATCAGCAAAGGGTCCGGCGGGATCGGAAAGAAGGACGATTCCGCCACCGCCAATCCTCCCAGCGCCGGCGTTCCGTAGGGTGTATGCGCCCAGTGCAGCACCCAGTCATATAGTTTGCGAATCCATTTCATAAGTTGTAATTACTCCATAGTTAAATTGCCAATTGCCAATTAGCAATTGGCAATTGGCAATTAAAAATTATTACAGCGCCCACCCATCCTTACCGATCAGCGGCACGAACTTCCGGGTATAATCCTCAAGTATATGGAATTCCCCGGTCTCGCGTGTGATAATTATCAGCTTTTGGGCGCTTTTTTCTCCCACGGGAACGATCATGCGCCCGTGCTCGGCCAGTTGCTTCAGCAGCGCCTCGGGAACGTTCGGGGTTGCCGCGGTAACGATAATCCGGTCATACGGCGCGTGGGCGGTCCAACCCACGGCCCCGTCGCCGATTTTCGCGCCGACGGAGTAGTATCCCAACTGGTCGAAAATCGCCCGGGCGCGCTGGGAGAGCTCCGCAATCCGCTCGATGGTAAATACTTTCACCCCTATTTCCGCCAGCACCGCGGCCTGGTAGCCGCTGCCGGTACCGATTTCCAACACCCGCTCCGCGCCGGTTAGCTCCAGCGCCTGGCTCATGTAGGCTACCGTGGTGGGGTGGGAAATGGTCTGCCCGAACCCAATGGGCAGGGCGCGATCTTTATAGGCCTGGTGCAGGAACGCCGGATCGACGAAGGCATGGCGGGGCACTTTGCGCATCGCCGCAATTACCCGCGCATCGGCAATCCCGCGCTCGATCACGTATTTTCGCACCATCTCTTCGCGGCTGCGCTCATACATGGCCTTTGATCCTTTCCAGGGAGAGTTTGAAAATCAGGGTAATGAAATTAAGCGTATCCGGAATATGGCGGATGGCGCTGGGCGCGTCGTTGTAAATAGTGGGAATGGCCACGCCGCCGATTTTGAATCCCTGCCAGCCGCTGCGGATCACGAATTCGCTCTCCAGGTGAAAGCGGTTCTCCCGCGGAATTACGTTTTCCAGCACTTTCCGGGAATAGAGCCGGAATCCGCACTGGCTGTCGTTGATTTTTTGGCCCATCATCCCGGAAATGATCCGCGAGGTGAGAAAATTGGAGAGGATGCGGTGAAGGGGCATTACTTTCGGATCTCGTTTGCGGAAGCCGATGATCAGGTCGCCTTCGCCGCGCTCAAACGCCCGCAGAAATTCGGGGATGTGCTCCGGGGGATGCTGCAAATCGGCGTCGATGGTCAGCACCGCCTGCACTTCTTTTGTTTCCAGGAAATAGGCAAATCCGCGCCGCAATGCCGCTCCTTTCCCTTCGTTTTGTTCGTGGCGAACCTGGGTGATTTCCAGCCCTTCGACAGCATACTGCGGAACCGGCGGCTGGGAGCCGTCATCAACAATCAATATCGAAAACTGCCAGCCGGTTGCTTCATTTTGAACTTCGTTAACACGTTCCAAAAGTTCCTGGAGATGTTGGGGAGAATTATACGCGGGGATGAGGATCCCACAGGCCAAACGGTTTTTATCGGTGCACTCGCTACTTTTCATGCAATTCCCAGCCCTGAAAAACTTGTAAGAGCTCTTGTCATTAGTTTTGCGATTTTTTTAGGCGTCTTGCCGTTTAAAAAAGAACCCACGGCGACCTTTCGATGCTTATATTTAGATAGTCAAATCCACCAAAACATTGGAGGGCCTTGCCGTGGAAA
>WYBG01000189.1 GCA_011526015.1 Deltaproteobacteria bacterium
TACGAAATACGCAATACGAAACATTCCCCCCACTCCATATTTTTAAAAAATAACGAGCGTTTTGAGCGTTTTTATATTATATTAGGGTTCGGTCATGTAAAAAAAATGGAGCAGAAAACATGAACAAAGATTATATCCTGGAAACCGAAACCCGGCTGCCTCGCCCGGTTGAGGAGGTCTTTGATTTCTTCAAAGAGGCGGAAAATCTTCAGCAGCTCACCCCGACCTGGCTGGATTTCCAAATCCTTACCCCCCTGCCCGTAGAGATGAAGCAGGGCGCGTTGATCGAGTACCGGCTGAAGCTGTACGGCATCCCGTTGCAGTGGAAAACCGAGATCCGCCTCTGGGAGCCGCCCTTCCGCTTCGTGGATTCACAACTGCAAGGCCCCTATCGCAAATGGGTTCACACTCACACGTTCGAAGAAATAGTCGGCGGAACCCTGATGCGCGACCGGGTGGAATACCGGATTCCAGGGGGCGTTCTGGCCCCCCTCGCCCACCGGCTGTTTGTGAAACGCAACGTGAAGGCGATTTTTCGTTTCCGGGAGGCGAAAATAAGGAAAAATTTTCGTAATGCGTAACTCGTAATTCTTATTGCGTATTGCGTATTCCGTTTTTATTACGCAATACGAAATACGTAATACGAAATACGCATCACCACCAGTTACGCATTACGTTTTACGCAATTAAGGAATACGAAAACAACGACAGGACAGAATTCCCATGAACAAAATCCTGGTCGCCGGAGCTTCCGGTTACGTGGGCAGCCGGCTGGTTCCCCGGCTGCTGCAAAAAGGGTATGCAGTGCGCTGCCTGGCGCGCAATCCCGAAAAACTCAAAAGCCGCGCCTGGGAGGGCGTGGAGATCGTTTCCGGCGACGTATTGAAACCGGAAACCCTGCTCCCGGCCCTGCAAAACGTCGATGCCGCCTATTACCTGGTGCACGCCATGGGAAATTCGGGGGATTTTTCGGAGCGCGACGCCCTCTCCGCCGGCAATTTCGCGCAGGCCGCTAAAACCGCCGGGGTCCGGCGAATCATCTACCTGGGCGGGCTGGGAGACCGCGGGGAAACGCTTTCCGAGCATTTAAAAAGCCGCCAGGAAGTGGGCGCCCTGTTGGGAGAAAGCGGGATTCCGGTAACCGAATTGCGCGCTTCCATCATCATCGGCTCCGGCAGCGCCTCGTTCGAGATCATTCGCGACCTGGTGAAAAAGCTGCCCCTGATGATTACCCCCCGCTGGGTCAATTCCCGCTGCCAGCCCATCGCCATCCGCGACGTGCTCAACTACCTAACCGGGGCGCTGGAAGAACCCCGCACCGCCGGAAACATCTACGACATCGGCGGGGAGGAAATTCTCACCTACGCAGATATGATGCGCCTGGTCGCAGAGGTGTTAGGAAAGAAGCTCTATATCCTCCACGTTCCGGTGTTGACCCCGCGCCTCTCCGCCTACTGGCTGAACCTGGTCACCGCCGTGCCGATGAGCATCGCCTTCCCCTTAGTGGAGGGGCTGCGCAACGATACCATTTGCCGGGACCGGCGCATCCGGGAAATCCTGCCCATCTCCCTTACCCCCTTCAAAGAAGCGGCGGCGCGGGCGCTCGCCAGCGAAAAACAGGCGCACGTGGAATCCCGCTGGACCGAAGCCACCACTTACGAACCGGCAGAGACCGCCGGCGCTTCCTTTCGAATATTGAAAGATGAACAGGTTATCTCCACCAATGCGGCCCCGGCGCAGGTATTTCAATGCTTCCAGCGCATCGGGGGCAATACCGGCTGGTATTACGCCGACTGGGCCTGGAAATTCCGCGGGATCATCGACCGCCTCATCGGCGGGGTGGGGATGCGCCGCGGGCGGCGGCACCCCGTGGAGCTGCGGGTGGGGGACGCGCTGGATTTCTGGCGGGTGGAAGAGATTCAACCCGGTAGATCCTTAAAATTGCGGGCGGAGATGAAAGTGCCCGGGGTGGCCTGGCTGGAGTTCAAAGTGGCGGAAAGCGGGGCGGGAAAGTCGGTTTTCACCCAGACCGCCTCGTTCAAACCCGCTAACTGGCTGGGAGTCGCCTACTGGTATGCCATGATGCCCATGCACTTCCTGATTTTCCGCAACATGGCAAAGCGCATCGTGCAGGCCGCGCAGGGCAGGGGGCAGTAGGCAGGGGCAGCCGCGTAAGCGGTGGCTTCGCCATAGGCAAGTAGGCAATAGGCAAATCTTGCAATATCTCCGGCGCATTGCCTGCGCAATGTCGTTTACTTAAGCCAATATGATTGTCATTCCCGCGAAAGCGGGAATCTATAACCCCTTAAATCCCTGGATTTCCGCTTTCGCGGAAATGACATTTTGAGTGCAATTTCCCTTAACTAAACGACATTGATTGCCTACTGCTTACTGCCAACTGCCTATTGTAATTTCACCTTCAACCCAAAGAGAAGCGCGCATGAGACCCCAAATCGCCGTTTTCTGGTTCCGCCGCGACCTGCGGCTGGAAGACAACGCCGGGCTGTACCACGCCCTGCAAGGCGGCCGCCCGGTGCTTCCCCTGTTTATCTTCGACCGCCAGATTCTCGATGAATTGGAGGATAAAAAAGACCGCCGGGTAGAATTCATTCACCACGCCCTGAGCGAAATGCAATCTGAATTGCAGCAGGCCGGCGGCAGCCTGCTGGTACGGCACGGAAAACCGGCGCAGGTGTGGAAACAGTTGCTCGAAGAGTTCGACGTCGCCGCGGTGTACGCCAACCACGACTACGAACCCTACGCCATCCGCCGCGACCGGGAAATCGGCGAGTTGCTGAAAGAGCGGGGCATTCCTTTCCATACCTTCAAGGACCAGGTGATTTTCGAGAAGAACGAGGCGCTGAGCGCCCGGGGGAATCCCTACACGGTGTACACCCCTTACCGCAACCGCTGGAGGGAATTGCTCACCGGGGAAGCGGTCAAACCGTTACCATCGGAGAGCCTGCGAGAGAATTTTTGGAAAACGAGCGCCCTGGAAATCCCGGGATTGAGCCAAATCGGTTTTGAGGCAACCGGGGCGGCGTTCCCGGCCAAAGCGCTGCGGGAGGAGATCGTGCGCGATTACCACCGGCAGCGCAATTTCCCCGCCGTGCCAGGCACCACCCGCTTAGGCGTGCACCTGCGCTTCGGAACCGTCAGCGTGCGCCAACTGGCGCGCCGCGCCCTGGAACTCAACGATGCCTGGCTGGACGAATTGATCTGGCGGGAGTTTTTTATGATGATTTTGTGGCACTTCCCCTACGTGGTCGATCAGCCTTTCAAAGAAAAGTACGCCGCCATCCCCTGGCGCAACGACGAGAACGAATTCGCCGCCTGGCGGGAGGGCAAAACCGGCTACCCGCTGGTGGATGCGGGTATGCGGGAACTGAACGCCACCGGCTTCATGCACAACCGGGTGCGCATGGTCGTTGCCAGCTTCCTTACCAAGCATTTGCTGATCGACTGGCGCCGGGGGGAACGCTATTTTGCGAAGAAGCTGTTAGATTACGAACTCGCCTCCAACAACGGCAACTGGCAGTGGGCGGCCGGCTGCGGCTGCGACGCCGCGCCCTATTTCCGCATCTTCAATCCCGCCGCCCAGGCGGAGAAATTCGATCCGAAATCAGATTACATAAAAAAATGGGCGCCGGAGCTGAATTCACCAGCTTACCCGGCGCCCATCGTGGAGCACAAATTTGCCCGCCAGCGCGTGCTGGACGTATTCAAAAAAGCGTTGGAAAAGCAGTAAAAAGTGTTCATGTGTTCATGTGTTTGAGTGTTCAAGTGTTTTGGTTTCCCGCTAACGCCTCTTCCTGCCATAACACTATAACACCTGAACACCAACGCACTTGAACACCCCGCACGATTACATCGCCTTCTTCCACTCCGCCATCATTTTTTCCAACTCGGACATGTTAGGCTGGTCTTCGCTGGCTTTGGCGAGGGCCAGGGATTTTTCCCCCGCTTCAATCGCTTCTTTGGTTTTGCCCAATTTGGCTAAAATCTGCGCCTTGGCGCTCATGTTGAAGAAGGTTTCTTTCCGGGAAGTGGCGAGGTTGATCCACTCCAACCCCTTTTCCAAATTGGTATTGGCGCTCAGGCAGTAGCTGGCGCAGCGGTAGGGGGTCATAAAATCATCCGGTTTCAGCTCCACCATGGCTTTCTCGATATTGGCCATGGCCCTGGCGTGTACGTCCACTTCCAGCATAAAAGGCACCAGCAGCTTTTCCCAGCGCAGCGCCACCAGCGCGGAATTGTCCTGCAAATCGGTAAAGTAAAACTGCATCCGCTCCATGAATTCCGCCGCCTGGGGTTTGGCCTGCACGCGCAGGGCGTCTTCTTCCGGCTTGTAGCCGAAAGAGCCCCACATGTCGGTCTGTTTGCTGAAAATGATGGTCCATTCGCTTTCGCCCGGAATAGTCGCCAGGCTGTAAGTTCCCGCCGGAAGCGCCTGGCCGTTGATCTTCACGTCGTCGCTGAAGGTGATTTTGGTGGCCTCGTTCGCGCCGGTGCGCCAGACCTTATTGTAAGGCACCAGCCCGCCCCAGATCTGCCGGCCCTTCACCCCCGGGCGGGAGTAAGTAATCGTCACATCGGTCAGGCCGACTTTCTGGTACACGCTGGCGTTGGGGCTGGGGCGGGGAAGCTCCTGCGCTTGCAGGAACGGGGCGACCAGCGCCGCCATTGCCGCCATGGCAATCAACTTACCGAACCACTGATATGATAACTTCTTCATTGTATTCCTCCTGTATAGGTTGATATATAATAAGAAGCTTCGCTGCTCGCGAAGCTCGAACTTCCGGCGCAAAGATTAACCAATGGCGCGCCGGAAAGCAACCCCTAATTCAGTTTTTGGTTTTTGTTCTAATTCTACTTTAAGACTTTGAGATGAAAGCGCAAAAGTGAAGATTCATACAGTCTTTAGGGCTTTCGCCCTTTTTATTGTACCACTGAACGCTAATGTGTTTCAATAACTCTGTGCGCTCAGTTGGGTACATTATTTTTTTATGGCTCCCTTAACATCCCCCCATGCCCCCCATCAAAGGGGGGTATTTAA
>WYBG01000190.1 GCA_011526015.1 Deltaproteobacteria bacterium
ACGCCCGCGGCCCTGGCCGATACCCTGGCAGCCGGAACAACCTCCACCCACACCCTGACCATTGCGAATTCCGGGGGCAGCGATCTGGTCTGGCAAATTTCGATCAGCCAAAATGCCGCCCTGGAATCCGTTCCCAACAACCTGGATATGAGCGGCTGGTCTAAAAGCGCCCAACCCGCCGCGGGGGTAAAATCCGGCGCCGCCGCTCCCGCCTCCCGGCCGGTTTCCAAATTCGGGTCTCCGGCAAAACCCCGCCAGGCGGCCCCGAAAGTTCTTTTAATGGCTTCCGACGATCTTTTCTTCCTGGAGGACGTGGAAGCGCAATTGATAGCCACCGGTTTATTCACCGCCCCGGATATTGATCTGCTCAGCCACCCGGTTTTCATCACCCTGGCGGATTTGCTGCCTTACGATGCGGTGCTGGTATGGTCGAACTTTAATTTCACCGACCCGCAAAACATTGGCAACGTGTTGAAAGAATACGTGGACGCCGGCGGCGGGGTGATCATCTCTACTTACGCCTACTCCACGAGCTGGGCGATCCAGGGGGGCATTTTGGACGGAAATTACTCCCCGTTCATTCCGTCTTCGGAACAATTCGTATCCGGCACCATCGACCTGGCTAATCTGCCAAATCCGAACCACCCGATTTTTGACAACATAACCGTTGCGCCAACTTATTGGTCGAATCCTAACTATTCCAATCCCCCGCTGAATATCGGCGGCACTTTATTGGCCGGCGATACCGACGGGAACCGGGTGGTGGCGGAAAATCCCACCGGAAAAGTGGTCGGAATGGTGATTTTCCCCAGCAACCTCTCTCTTGGGAACGCCGCAACCGCGCTGATGTTTGCCAACGCCTTGTATTACGTGCATTTTCCCACTTCCTGGATTACGGCGGAACCCGCCTCCGGAACCGTTCCGGCCAATGGGTCCGCGGATATTACCGTCACGTTCGACGCCACCGGGCTGGAAGGGGGCAATTACAGCGCCAATATCAACATCGACAGCAACGATCCCGATGAAGGCCAGGTCATCGTTCCGGCAACCTTGACGGTATATGAGTCAGGCGCCGCCATCGGCTCGGTGATCAGCCCCGCGGCCACTCCCCAGGGCTGCCCCATCGCCGCCGAAATCAAAGTGGACATGAATAACGTGCTCCCGCCGGACCATCTCCTGGGCGCTTTCTCCGCCACCCTTACCTGGGATCCCGCCCTGCTGACCTACACCGGTAACTCCGGACTCTTATCCGGCTTTATGGGGGCCATCAACGACCTCAACGCCGGCAGCGGCGTCATCATTTTCAACGGCGCCAAGGCCGCCGGCGAGGGAGGCATGGTGGACCTGCTGGATATATACCTGGATGCGGTCGGCCCCGAAAACAGCCAGGCAACCCTGGATCTGGAATTTTCCGTGCTGGTCTCCGCTTTGACTTTTGTCAACCTCCTTCCCAACATGACCGTGAACGACCGGAACGTCAGCATCACCGCGCCGCAGTTGTTGGGAGACGTTACCGGCGATACCCTGGTCAATTCCATGGACGCCCTGGCGGTGATGACCTATGACGTGCTTCTGCCCCTTCCCGCTCCCATTATAGATCGCATTAACGCCGGTTTTGGAGACGTGAACGCCGATACCCTGAACAATTCTACCGACGGTTTGCTGATTATCTCCTACTCCGTGGGCCTCCCGGTACCCTACCCGGTGGCGCAGCCCTTCTGCCCCCCGCCGGGTTTTGCCCCTGCTCTCACGGCATTCTCGCCCCAGCCGCCTGGAGACGCAGAACGTGTGAGCGCCTCTGCCCTCCCGGCGAGCGGCCAGATGATCGCCGGGCAGGTGGTGGAAGTGCCGGTGGTGATCGACATGTCCGCCTCGCAGGAAAAATTGGGCTGCTTTACCGCGATTCTGGAATGGGATCCCGCGGCGCTGCAATTTGCGGGATATAGCGGGGGAAGCGCCGCCGGATTCGAAAACCCGGTGGTAAACGACCTGGAAGCGCAGAACGGCCGGCTGGTCTTCGGAAACGCCAATCCCTACGGCGCGGGCGGTCCGGTGAACATCCTCAACCCGCAATTCAAAGTGGTGGGTAAGAACGGCGCTGACGGCAGCCTGGCCTTGAGATTCAAGGAAATAGGCGCGGCCGGCAGCTTTGCCGACCTGCTGCCCTACCTGGAGATCGTTGCGCAGGATCAGCCGTTGGCCGTGCAGGAGCTGCCGGAGTCTTTCGGGATCGAAAACTACCCCAACCCCTTCAACCCGGTGGCGCACATCCGCTACGCTTTGCCGGTTCCCGCGAAAGTAAAGATCGAGGTATTCAACCTGCTCGGCCAGCGGGTCATCACCCTGGTGAACGAGCACAAGCCCGCGGGCTACCACGTGGCGAATTTCGACGCCGGCCAATTAGCCAGCGGGATGTACTACTATCGTTTCGAAGCCGGAAGTTTCCATCAAGTAAGGAAGATGCTGTTGCTGAAATAGTTTTTACCCCCCGGGTGGGTTGTCGCTCCCAAAACCGGCAACCCACCCGCTATTTTTTTAATATGGTAAGTAAGCTTTTCTTCGTTTATATTTGCGTTGGCCCGATCCTGGAAAAAGTCAGTACTGAGTAACCCGGCGCCCAGCCGGATTGGTTTTCGAGCACATCCGCTGTATCAGCCGCTAATTTCTTTGCCATACCGGGATCGGGAAACGCAAATTCCGAAGGCGATCATGTTCCGGATGTTCGCCATATCTTGCAGTAAATCAACCATCCCCTGCGACAGAATTTTCACTGCCACATCCCTCCCTCCATACCTTTCCGAATCGTTCGGGTTATTCGCTTTCCGCCCATAACCGGCGGTTCCGGCTGCCGTTCGACTGAGCCCTTCGACAAGCTCAGGGGAACCTCACCACGAAGCCCGGGATCGCCTGCTCGAGAAATTAGCGTTTATGTGCGCGGGTGTTTGAGTTACCTGAACACACGAAAACTTGAACATGTAAACACCTGAGCACTCAAAGACTTTTAAAACCCAAACGGGAGAACTTTTCATGAAACTTTCAACCAAAATTACCATTACCTTTCTGGCGTTGTGCACGCCTTTCGCCGCGCTGGCCCAGGAGCAGCTCAAATCCGCCGGGGATCTGCTCGCTACGACTTACGAAGTGCACTTTAGCTGCGACATGGAAGCGCAAATCCTGTTAGGCAACTTCAACCCCGCTTCCCCCAACGACCACCTTTACGTGCGCGGCTCTTTTAACAGTTGGATGGCCACGGATGAGATGTTCGAGGGCGCTGCCAGCGATTCCATCTATGAAGCAACCCTGTTTATGGACCTGACCCCGGTTGTCGATGTTGTTCCCTACAAATATATGTACGTCAGCGTATTCCAGGGAGACGTCTGGGAATCGGGCGATAACCGGCAATTCTCGGCCACCGGCGCGGAAACGGATATCAACAGCAACGGGATACCGGATTTACTCATCCCGCTGCGGTATTTCGATGACGTGCTTCCCCCGGCGCAGTCGCTAACCGAGCCGGTGCGCTTTCCCCTCCAACATCCCGATGCCTCCAACAACTGGGCCTGCCCGGTGGCGCTGGCCACCGGCGACGTGTTGCTGTTCTGGAGCGCGTTCGGCGACCTGGCCTTTTCCCGCAGCACTGACGGCGGCCAGACCTGGGAATCCCCGGGGGTGATTGCCTCCACCCCGGGGTTTGTCCCGAACTTTCCGGAGGGAATCTGCACCCCCACCGGCCGGGCGATAATTACCTGGTCGGACACCCAGACCCGGGAATTGATGCGGAGCTATTCCGACGACCACGGCGTTTCCTGGTCCAGCCCCGCCCAGATCACCTCTTCCGGCAGGAACGAGCGCTGGACCAGCCTTTGCCAGACCCTCGACGGAACGCTCTGGCTGTTCTACTCGGATTACGCCGGTGGAAACGCGCGAGACATTTTCTACTGCACCAGCAGCGACAACGGCGACACCTGGAGCGCAGAACAGACCTTCCGTTCCACGACCGCAGACGAACAGTATGCCGCGATCATCTCCGCCGGCCCTTCTACCCTGCTGGCCTTTTACAGCGATAATTCCGCGGGCAATTACAGCATTTACCAGGTGAGCAGCGGCGACGGGGGGCAGACCTGGTCGCCTCCCACGGCCATCGGCGAGGTTTACCAGGATGAAAACCGCCCCCGGCCCCTGCGCCGCTCCAACGGAACCCTGGAACTGGTATATGTGGCGAACACCCCCGCGCCGGTGCTGCCCAACACCCTGCAAAATGACATTTATTCGATCACCAGCGCGGATGGGGGAAATTCCTGGAGCCAGCCGCAGCAATTCACCCGATACGCCGGCAACGACGGCGCGCCCAGCGCCGCCATGCTCAATGACCAGCCCTTTGTCACTTTCATCTCCTCCCGCTGGGCGGCTAACTTCAATCAAAACCAGATCTGGTACGGCATTCTCGGCGTGACCGTGGACAGCAACCCGCCCCCGGCGCTGCTCAACCGGCAGATTCTTTCCCCGCTGCCCGGCCAGCCGGTGGCGGCGCGCGCCTTTGTGGATGACGAAAGCGGGATTTCCAACGTCGTCATTTCTTACGGCGTGGACGGCGTTCTCGCCGGTCCCTTCCCAATGTATGACGACGGGATGCACAATGACGATAATCCCGGCGATAACGTCTGGGGAACGGATATCGGCCCCTTCCAGATCGGGGATACCATCGCCTATTCTTTCACCCTCAGCGATATTTCCGCCAACACTGTGCAGATCAGCGCGGGTTCTTTCGATATGCCCGCGGTGCACACGGCCGGCAACGTGATTCTCTCCGTGTATGAGAACGCCAAACTGGCGGATGAGAACGCTGTCGCTGGCCGCTCGGCCTACTGGCCGGCTCCCGGCGGGCACGACTATCTCTACCTCGGCGGTTTATGGGTGGGGGCGGAGGTTGCCGGGGAGCAGCGGGTGATGAACCTGCACTATAATGATCGGGACTGGACCCACACCGCAGGCGCGCCTACTACCATCGCTCCGGGCGTTTCCGACCAGGATATTTCCATGCGCTACGACGACCAGCTCGCCCAATCCGCTCCCATCGGCTTGCAGGTACACCAGGAGAGCTGCCAGTGGTCCGGCTCCACCCGCGACGATTTCATCATCTTCCGTTACACCGTCAAGAATACCGGGCTGAACGGGGATCTGAACAACGTCTATGCGGCGGTCTGGTTAGACGCCGATATTAGCAGCCAGACCCTCGCGAATGACGACATGGGCGGCTACGATTTCCAGCGCGGTCTGGCTTACCTCTACGACCCGGGACAAAATCCCGCCGGTTACTTAGGCGTCAAGCTATTGGGCGCTGATCCCCATACCGCGAACCTCTATACCGGCGGCGATCCGAATGACGATGCGCAGCGCTTCCAGTTTATGACCGCGGGGATTCTGCCGAATGCCGGTCACCCCTCGGATTGGCGTATCCTGCTCACCGCCCCGCCCTTTTACCTGGCCGCGGGCGATTCCTACACCGTGGCCTTCGGGCTGGTGATGGGAAACGGGCTGGCGGAGCTGCAAACCCATACCGACAGCCTGATCGCCCTGGCGGAAGACGTCTGGGGAATCATCCAGCCGCCATTCCCGTTCTACCCCCCGAATAATGTGATTGCGCTGGATAAATTTGACGGCAAAGTGCCGCTGTACTGGGATCCCCCGGCCGGCTTCTTCTCCCCGGAAGCGAGCATGACGGCCCCCGAACCGGGTGAAATACCCCGGGTTGCGAACCGTGCGCCGCTGAACGCCCCGGAGGCGGTTCTGTTAGGGTATAATCTTTACCGCGGCGAAACCGATACGGGACCGTTTGACCAGATCGCCAGCCTGCCCCCGGATCAGCATAGTTTCCAGGACGAGGGCGTTTCCAACGGCCAACTCTATTACTATTACCTCACCGGCGTGTACGACCTCGGGGAAGGCTTGCCTTCGAATATGGCCAGCGGGTATCCCCTGGGTACCCCGAATGCCTCCGGGAAAGCGGTTTCCCACGCCAAACCGGGCGGTCGCCCCTACGGCATCGCCTTTGACGGCAGCAGCGTGTGGATGTGCAACTACTACCACAACGAGATTGTCCGTTACGACCCGGTTACCTGGCAGCCGCAGGGCAGCATCCCCGCGCCCGAGGGCGGCACGAACTACGGGCTGGGCTGGGACGGCGCTTCCTTGTGGGCGGCGTGCATCTTTACCGGCTTGTATCAAATCGACCTGTCCGGCAACATCCTGCAATTCATCGATGTGCCCCAGGGGAATAATCCCAAAAGGGTGGTCGGGGCGGCCTGCGAAAACGGGCGCGTGTGGACCATGGAATTAGGTGATCGCATCGTTCATACCTTCGACGCCGCCAGCGGGATGCTGTTGCAAACCCTTCCTTTTCCCCCGGAATTCCAGGGATTAACCCCGCGCGGGTTGGCGTACCTGCCCAACCGGGGCGCGTTTATGGTCGGGGTTACCTACGAGGGCAACAATCACAGCAAGATTTATGAAGTGACGGCTACCGACTTTACGCTTACCGGCCGGGAGTTTGAGTTCGGCAGGGAATACGACCCCGGCAACGGCGATTTCTATTCCTCGGTGCGGGGGGTGGCGTTCAATCCCCTGAACGGGAATTACTGGATCGGCGACGTTTGGACCGACATCATCTATGAAGCGCAGCCCTTCCCCTGGAAAGATTTTGGCGCGCTCCTCCATGTCTCCGATAACGCCGCTAATATCCAGGATATCTGGTTTGGCGCCGCCAGCTACGCCAGCGATGGGTTCGATCCGGACTGGGACCTGCTGGCCCCGCCCCTGCCGCCCACCGGCGCGTTCGATGCCCGCTTCCGGGTCAACGGGGAGGATTTCATCAATGATTACCGCGCCATCAACACCGATACCATCATTTGGAA
>WYBG01000191.1 GCA_011526015.1 Deltaproteobacteria bacterium
CCCGGCGCTTTTTCCAGATTTGCCGGCGCATTACCAAAGAGAAGCCGGTGATCGTGGTGAAGGCCGGGAAAACCCGCGCCGGGGCGCTGGCCGCAGCCTCCCACACCGGCGCGCTGGCGGATTCGGAAGTGGCTATCGACGCCATGTTCCACCAGGCCGGGGTGCTGCGGGTGGCTTCTATCGAGGAGATGTTCACCCTGGCGATGGCCTTTGCCCACCAGCCTCTTCCCAAGGGCGAGCGGGTGGCGGTGCTGAGCAACGCCGGCGGCCCGGCCATTTTAGCCACCGACGCCTTAATAGCCCAGGGATTGACCGTGGCAGAATTCAACCGGGAAACCCAGCGCCGCCTGCGGGAGATGCTCCCGGAAGAGGCCAGCGTGAACAACCCGGTGGACATGATCGCCACCGCCGACCAGGAGAGCTATCGCGCGGCGCTGGAGATCTTATTGCAGGATAAAAACGTGGATTCGGTGCTGGTGATCTTCGTGACCCCGATCCTGGTCAAATCCATCGACGTGGCCTACAAGATTGTGGAGGTGATCAGCAAATTTTCCAACAAAACCGTGGTCACCTGCCTGATGGGGCATGAAGGGGTATTGAGTGGGGTGGAGGAGTTGGAAAAGCATAAAATCCCGGTGTACCGCTTTCCCGAAACCGCGGTGCGGGCGCTGGCGGCCATGAAGGAGTACCGCCAGTTTCAGCAGAAAAAGAAGGGGCAAATCCGCACCTTTGAGGTGGACAAAGAGACGGTGAAGCAGATACTCCTCAAGGCCCGGCAGGAAGGCCGCACCATGCTGGCCAGCGACGAAGTACGCGACGTGCTGAAAGCCTACGAATTTCAATTAGCGGAATGCCGCACCGTGCACAATGCCGAGGGCGCAATCGACTTTGCCCGGCAGTTGAATCGCCCGGTGGTGATGAAACTGCTCTCGAAAGATATTACCCATAAATCCGACGTCGGGGGGGTGAAAGTGGATTTGCGCACCGAAGCGGAAATCCGGGAGGCCTTTCGGGAAATCCTCGCCAACGTGAAAATGCGTTTCCCTTCGGCGCAGATCGACGGGTTCGTGGTGCAGGAGATGGTCAAAGAGGGCAAGGAAACGGTGTTAGGAATGAGTTACGACGCCAAGTGCGGCCCGGTGATCATGTTCGGGTTAGGAGGCATCTACGTGGAAGTGCTCCGCGACGTCAGTTTCCGCATCGCGCCGCTAACCGACGTGGACGCGCTGGAGATGATCAACTCCCTGCGCAATTCCCCCCTGCTCAAAGGGGTGCGGGGAGAGAAGCCGGTGAACATCGGCTTTATCATCGAAAACTTGCAGCGGCTCTCCCAACTCAGCAGCGATTTCGAGATGATCAAAGAGCTGGACATCAACCCCTTTATCGTCAGCGAGAAGCCGGAGCAGTGCAAGATCGTGGATGCCCGCATCGTAATCGCTTAGAAACCGCTCCCTTAACACTGCCCTTCCGCGCAGCAACTGCACGATATGGGATGATAATCAATAACGGTTCCGCGGCGGTCGAATTCGAAATGGCAGCATTGGAAAAACAGCTCTTTCAGCATTGCCCGCGCCCGCTGCACCCGCGATTTGGCCCCGGAGACGGAAATACCTGATTTTTTAGCCAATTCTACCTGGGTCATCCCCTTGTAATCCGTCAGCCACAACGCTTCGCGATAGGGAGAGGGCAATAATTTGACCATTCCCTTCAGGCTGCGCGCCAACCGCTGCTCCGCGCTCTCCGATGATACTTCTTCCCCGGGGGCCGGCAGGTCCTCGGAAAGTTCGCTATGAGTCCGCCGCTGCCGGTAATGATCGGTGATAGTATTCCGGGTGATCTGGTAAATCCAGCTTTGCAGCTTGCGGGCGTCTTTGAGGTTTTCCAGGTTTTTATGAATTTTCAGAAAAACCTCCTGTAAAAGGTCTTCCGCCAGCATGTCATCATTTACCCGCCCGGCAATATAGCTTTTCAACCTCGCGCTGAATTCTTTCCAGACATGTTCGATCTGTGGGTTTACCATACGAAATACGCCCCCCTCAGGTCTTCAGCTTCTTCTGCTTCGCCGCGGGGAAGAGGATGTTGTTCAAAATCAGCCGGTAGCCGGGAGAGTTTTTGTGCAGCTCCAACTGGGTGGGAGGATCGCCGACCGCATGGGTGTAATCTTCCGGATCGTGCCCGCCGTAAAAAGTGAAGGTTCCCTTGCCGAGATTGCCGTGAATGTAGCGCACCTCGTCGCTGCCCGGCACTTCCCCCATAATCACCACCGGGGGTTTGATAAAGCGGCGATTGAACATGGTGGTCTGGCCCATGAATCCCTTCACCACGTCCACGTGATTCTGGGTGAGCATGGTGGGTACGGGATCGTATTTGGCGGAAAATTCAAAGAGGCTGAAATAGTCCGACTCCGGGTCGCGGATGCGCGGCGCAAAGCTGGGGGGAATGTCGATGTCGGAAAATTCGTAGAGATTGGGATCGGTGTAGAGCTTGAAATTCTCGAAAGCGAGGCATCTGGAATAATCCAGTCGCTGCTGATAATCGGGCTGGGGCGGGTTTCCGTCGAAAGGCACATCTACAATATCCACCCCTTCGGCGGCCAGGGCGATGTCCAGCGCGTCGGTGGCGGAGCACATCGCAAATACGAAACCGCCTTCGAGGATATATTCCTTGATCGCCCGGGCCACGGCTTTTTTTAGCTCCGAAACGCTGCGAAAACCTAATTTGGCGGCCATAGCTTCGTTCACCCGCACCTCTTCCTGGTACCAGGCGGCGTTGCGGAAAGCGCCGTAGAATTTCCCGTACTGCCCGGTAAAATCTTCGTGGTGGAGGTGCAGCCAGTCGTAATCGCTGAGTTTACCTTGCAGCACTTCTTCATCGTACACGGTTCCGTAAGGAATTTCCGCGTAGGCGAGCGCCAGGGTGACCGCGTCATCCCAGGGCTGTTTGTTCGGGGGGGTGTAGATAGCCACCTTGGGAGCCTTTTCTAACAACACCCGCTCCATATTCTCCGATTCGATAGTCGCATAGATGGAATTGACCTCCCCCGCCCCGATGATCTCGTATTTCACCCCACGAATTCGGCATTCTCCTTCCAGCCCCGGGAATACCGGCATCAAAAACGAGCCGGCCCGATAATTGAGCAGCCACTCCACGTTGACGCCCCGGCTGAGGCTCCAGTACGCGATTCCGTAAGCTTTCAGGTGATCGGTTTGCACAAAATCCATGGGGATGAGGCACTGCTGCGCGGTTGCCGGCATGGTTGCCAGGGAATACAAAATTGCAACGAACAAGGCCAGCTTTTTCATAACCACTAATGGGGAAAGTAATTGGCAATTGTCAATTGCCAATTGCCAATTGCCAATTAAAGATATGCGATTCATGGCATCATCCCGGGGTTTTGCTCCCGAATCTCTTTCAGCCGTTCCCGGGCGGCAATGGCAAACTGGCTGCCGGGAAATTCCGTTAGCAGGCGGTCGTACAACTGGAACGCCCGGGGCAGGTCGTTGAGGCGGCGGTCCACGATATTCGCGGTGAGGAACAGCGCTTCATCGGCGTAAAGCGTTAATTGCATATCATTCAGCACCCGGTTGCAGTATTCCAGGGCCTCGGGATATTTGCCGATATCGCTGGAGAGGCGCGCCGCTTCAAACAGAATGCGGCTGCGGAAATGCGGCGGGGCGGGCTGCTCCAGGGCGTTTTGCAGTTTGCTCAGGGCTTCGGATTTCTTTTCTTGATACCTTAACCAGTCGGCTGCGGCATAGTTTTTCAACGCTTCCGGCGCGGTTTGCTCATAAGCGAGCAGGGTTTGCAAGTCCAGCGCGTCGTTGGTGGCTTTGCCGGACACCCCTTCCGTCTGGATAATCTCCTTGAGGTACTCCCCGGCGCGGTTATATTCTCCCTGGTAATAGGCGATTTTTGCCAGGTCGTAGCGGGCGGCGGCGCGGTGGCGGGTAACGGCCACCTTTTCCAGCATAGCGACGGCTTTGGGCAGCTCGCCGCGGATAATGTAACTCTCCCCGGCGTTTAAGTACGCTTTTTCGCGGATATTCACATCTTTGCTGTAGGTTTTGGCAACCTCCAAATAGATTTCCGCGGCCCGGTCGATGTCGAAGAAGAACTGCCGGTAAATATCCCCTTCCAGCAGGCTGAGATTGGCGGCCTGGGGATGGAAGGGATACTCCTGGCGCACTTTGGTGATGATTTCCACCGCCTGGCGGGCATACACCGGGTCATTTTTTTGCCGGGCGATGTACAAGTTGCACTCCGCCGCCCCTAAGTAAGCGGTCAGCAAGTAATCGGAACGGGGGAAGCGCCGGATGATCTCGTTATAGCCCTCCAGCGCCAGGGCGTACATCGAATCCGCCTGCACCGCCCGGGCAAATTCGATGAAATACTTTCCCCCGCTCTGCTCGCTTTCCAGCTTGCGATAGATTTGCAATGCCTCCGGGTAACGCTGGTATTTCTGGTAGAACTTGGCGGAAACCAGTTGAACCTCCTCGCTGCCGGGTGATTTTTGCGCTTCTCTGGCCAGCAATTGGGAGAGGCTGTCCACCTGCGGCGCTTCCAGGTTGAGCGCCAGGATTTGCCGTACCACGGTCTGGTAGTTCTGGGGGTCTTTGCGCAAATATTCCAGGTAATATTGCACCGCCTGGTAATACTGCATGCGGGCCTGGTAAAAGTCTCCCAGGGCTTTTAAAAGATAGATTTGTTGGGGGAGGCGCTGGTAGGCTTTCTTGTACACTTCCGCCGCTTCCTCGTACAAACGGTTGGAAGCCATAGCGCTGGCCACCAGGGTATATGCTTCGATGTTATCGGGATTGAATTTCAGGATTTTATCCCAGACCTTCAGGGCGTCTTCCCGTTTATTTTCGACGATAAGCACCTGGCCGTAGTCCGCATCATAGCGGAGATGGGGCGGGGCGGCGGCTCTCTGGCGTTCGATCAGTTGATAGGCTTCCGAATAGCGGGATAACACCAGGTAGGATTCCAACAATTCCTGGTAGTATTGTAGATCCCCGGGATTGCCGGCGTAAAGCGCTTCCAGTATTTTGGCGGCGTTTTCATGTTGGTGGGTGCGCTGGTAGGCCTGGGCCTGGCGCAACTGCTGGCGCTCCCGGTTCTTGCGCTGGGCTTGCGGATCCATCCCCGGCTGCCCGAAGGCGGTGGACAGAGAGCCTGCAATGAAAAAACCGATCAGATATTTTATGAAAAGACGATTCATCTAACTTATTCTTAGTTTCGATCTGATATGAATGCTGAGACTTTCCCGATTTAATCTGCCTATATTTAATGCTTCTAAGATGAATCTACCTACCTCTTTCTCTTGAATTCGTTTGATTTCGCCTTCCGTCAGAACGTCTCGAGCCAATTTAACAATTTTGAGAGCAGAGAGTTCATATAGATCGAAATGCCATAGATGATTCGCTTCTTCATCTGCGGATATTCCATCGGATCGACGTAATTTGATATTGTTTTCGTCTAAAATTTTTTGATCAAAAATTGCGTAATCAAAATTTGACAAGGAATCACATTTGGCGTCGAGAGCAGCAATAATGCGTTCTAAATTTGCTTTGTCATCATTAATTTGCCAAACCGATAATTCGTTGTCTTTAGTAGATAGATCGCCTAAAGCGTCAGCTTGAAGATCATGTTCAGGCAGCCATGGAGGTAGATACCACCTAATTTTCCTGATTTTTCGTAGAATCAACGGCATTCTCATTACCTTCCAACTGTAATAGAACCTGCTTCATGTCTTCGCGCAGTTCCACATAAGACTCTTTTCTGATAGCCAATTGGAGAGAATATATAGCTTCGGGATCATTCATGGAAGCCAATCCTAAAGCAGCGCCATCTCGAATTTGCGGAGAGGGAGAAAACAAACATTGCGCGAGAAGTTGCAGCCTGATAGAATGGGTACGCCGATGTTCGATACGCCCTATCCATCTTAACGCTTCGGAAATTATTTCCGCATTCTTTTTTTCATGTATAAAAACAGGCTCTAATATTTCAATTGCGGCCTTACCATGCTTTTTAATTATAGAGACTAATTTTTTCGAAAATTCACTTTCCATTCCATCTTCGAATTCTTCTGCAGATGCAAATGCAAACAGTTTTTCGATCTCATCATAAAGGCGAGCGCCTTTTTTTTCTTGAACAGTGGAATTCACCAAATCCATATCTTTTATATCGGAGCTTCTTTTTAAATTTTTTTTCACCATCTTCTCCCCCTGTTATGTAAAATAAAATTCGAAATGGCGTAAGTATTTATAGTTATTCGTTCACCTTAGAAATACCCCGCCACCGTATCCGCCACCAGCCAGCCCCTGGGCGAAAGGCGCAAATATTGATCGCGCCACTCCACCAATTCATTTTCGGCTAATTTGCGGATGGCTGAACGGTATTTTTCCTGGAAATCCATCCCGAACCGTTGCCGGAACTCCCCGGTATCCAACCCCTCGCGCAGGCGCAGGCCTAAAAAGGTATATTCGAACATCAATTGCTCCGGGGAAAGCTCTTCCCGGAAATCCAGCGGCAATTGCCCTTTTTGCAAAGATTTGATATAAATCGTTAGTGAACGCTTATTCGCCCAGCGAACCTTGCGGTAAAACGAGTGCGCGGAGGGTCCCAGTCCCAGGTAGGGGCGGTGCTCCCAATAGACCAGGTTGTGCCGGCAGAGGTGCTCCCGGCCGCGGGCAAAATTGGAGATTTCGTACTGGCAATAGCCGTGCGCTTCCAACATCTCCCGGGCCAGCTCGTAATATGCGGCCTCTTCGTCTTCGTTGAGCGGATTCAACTCACCGCTTCGCATCTTTTTATAAAAAACCGTGCCCGGCTCAAATATCAGGGTGTAGCAGGAGATGTGCTCCGGGGCGAGCGCCAGGGCCTGTTCCATGCTGTAGCGAAAAGATTCCCCAGTGAGGCCGGGGAAGGCGGTCATCAAATCGAGATTGACGTTGCGGAAGCCGGCTTCCCGGGCGTTGCGGAAATTTTCCCGCACCTCTTCCACGGAATGAATGCGCCCCAGGAAGCGCAGTTCCGCGGGATTGAAGCTCTGCACTCCCATGCTCAGGCGATTGAATCCCAGGGCGCGGAAGTGGATTAGTTTTTCAAGGGTGAGGGTGCCGGGATTGGATTCGATGCTGAATTCTCCCCCGGGATCGATCTGGAAATTCGCCTGAAGCGCCCGCCAGATGCGCTCCAACTGTTCCTCGCTGAGCAGGGAAGGGGTTCCGCCGCCGAAAAAAACGGTTTGAAAAACCTGCTCCCGGAACTCCGCAGCGCGAAGGGCAATCTCCGCCAGCAGCGCCTCGACGAATTCTTCCACCTGCTCCAACCGGGTGATGGAATAGAAATCGCAATACTCGCACTTCTGCCGGCAAAAGGGAACGTGGATGTATAAACCGGCGTGTTCGTTCATTCGGGTAATTGCTAATCTGTTTTTACTGAATACGTGAGGCGTAAAACGTAATGCGTAAAAAACGGAATACGCAATACGGAATACGCAATACTCAAAAAGTTACGTTTTACGTATTACCTTTCACCGCACCACCATTCCCAACCGGTTCCAGCGGATACGGTCGAAAATGCCCGTTTCGGCGTTGCCCTCCTGAAGCGAGAGATAGACGATCAACGGTTTTCCGATGACGTTCTCCGCCGGGACGTACCCCCAGTCGCGGCTGTCGGAACTGTTATCGCGATTATCGCCCATTACAAAATAGTGCCCCGGGTCCACCACGCGGGAAAAAAAGCTGTCGCGCCGGGCGGTTTCCAGGTACTTGGTGAACGGAGGGGATGGGAAGGGATTTCCATCTACCCGCACTTCTTTGCCGTGAATTTCTACGGTTTGACCCCCGCCGGCAATGCAGCGTTTGATGAAATCGATCCGGGGATTGCGAGGGTATTGAAACACCACAATGTCATAGGGCTCGGGCCGGGTAAGCGCGGGAAGGCGGAATTGCAACGCTTTGGGCACTTCAAAGCCGGTGGGAATATTCCAGTGCGTTTCCTGGGTAAAAGGAAGCCCGATCCAATCCGGGCTTTTAGCGCCATAAACGAATTTATTTACCAGCAGGAAATCTCCCACTAACAGGGTATTCTCCATGGAACTGGTAGGAATTTTATAGGCTGCGATGACGAACTGCCGCAAAATCAACGCAGCGAAGATGGCGATCAGGATCGCCTGGGTGGTTTCAATGCGTTTGCTCTTCGGCTTCAATGGTTTTGGTTCCCTGATTTGCGAGTAAATTATTCGATAACGTGAAACGTAATGCGTAACTCGTAATGCGTAAAACGTAACTTTTTGAGTATTGCGTATTCCGTTTTTTACGCAATACGCAATACGCATTACGCCTCCCCCCTCAGCGCACAATTTCCCCCAACCGGTCCCAGCGGATTTTTTCATAAAACATGTACCCCGGAACCTGGCCGTCCCAGGAAAGCCAGATCATCAACGGTTTTCCGCCGATGCGGTCGCGGGAGACGAACTTCCAGCTGCGGCTGTCCAGGCTGTTATCGCGGTTATCGCCCATCATGAAAAAATGTCCCGGGGGCACTCGTTCCGGGCCAAAGCTGCGGCTGTGAAAGGTGCGGGTATAGTGGCGAATGCTGTATTTTTTGTTATTGGAAGCCAGAACGCCGGTGTATTTCACATTCTGCTTGTCTTCGATGTCATATTTCACCCCCTGGTCCAGCAATTGCCCCTCCGGCTGCCTGTCGATGAACAGGGATTCGCCCTGCACCTCCACGGTTTGGCCGCCCACGGCCACGCAGCGTTTGATATAGTCGGTGCTGCGGTCCCCCGGTTTTTCCGGGTTGGGCCAGTCGAATACCAGAATATCGTTCCTCTGGGGCTCGCTGATGGCCGGGAACTGGTAAAAGGGCACCTCTATGCCGATGCCGGTAAAGGGAATGCCCACCCAGACCGGGGTGCGGGCGCCATAGATGAATTTGTTGACGAACATGAAATCGCCTACCAGGATGGTATCTTTCATGGAGCCGGTAGGAACGTTATATGATGCAATGACAAACTGGCGCAAAATTAGCGCTGCAAAAAGGGCGATCAGTATCGCCTTGGTCATTTCTATCCACTTGTTCTTCGGTTTCAACGCTTCAGGCCTCCGAAATTCAGTAAATGATTCTTTATTCGAGCGAATACCACGGAAAGTTCCTGGGGAAGTAGTTAACGGTTAATAAGGGATCTTTTGCAGCGCAAAAACTTGGACCACGCCCATTTTTCACTTTTCACTTTTCATTGTTCAATCATCCGTTGACAGCACCGACAAAAACGCCTCCTGGGGAATTTCCACCCGCCCGAATTGTTTCATGCGCCGTTTGCCCTCTTTCTGCTTTTCCAACAATTTGCGCTTGCGGGTAATATCGCCGCCGTAACATTTAGCCAGCACGTTCTTGCGCAGCGGTTTGATGCTCTCCCGGGCAATGATCTTGCTCCCGATCCCGGCCTGGATCACTACTTCGAACATTTGCCGGGGGATCAATTTGCGCAGTTTTTGGCAAATGCTGCGTCCCTGCTCGTAGGCTTTTTCCTTGTGCACGATCACCGACAGGGCGTCCAGCACTTCCCCGTTGATGAAAATGTCCAATTTGACCAGGCTGCCCTCCCGGTAGCCCAGGAATTCGTAATCCAGGGAAGCATACCCCCGGCTGACCGACTTCAGGCGGTCGAAATAATCGAACACCACCTCCGCCAGGGGCAGGTGATAGTGCAAATCGGCGCGGGTAGGATCGATATAAGAGGTGTTCTTGAGAATGCCCCGCTTCTCGTTGGAAAGCTTCATGATATTGCCGATGAATTCCGGCGGGCTTATAACGTGTGCGTCGATGAAGGGTTCTTCGATTTTGTCCAGCACCCCCGGCGCGGGCATCTGGGTGGGGTTGTCCACGTATTGAATTTCCCCGCTGGTGAGAATGGTTTTATAGACCACGTTGGGAGTGGTTACGATAATGAGCTGGTCGAATTCCCGCTCTAACCGTTCCTGCACGATCTCCATGTGCAGCATTCCCAAAAAACCGCAGCGGAAGCCGAATCCTAATGCAGAGGAAGTTTCCGGCTCGTAATGCAGCGCGGAGTCGTTCAGCACCAGTTTCTCCAGGGAAGTGCGTAAATCCTCGAAATCATTGCTGTCAACCGGGTAGATCCCGGCGTACACCATCGGTTTTACCTGGCGGTAGCCCGGCAGCGGCTGGAGGGCGGGATTTTTGGCGAGGGTCACGGTGTCGCCTACTTTAATGTCGCGCACGTTCTTGGCGCCGCAGATCAGGTATCCCACCTGGCCGGTATCCAGTTTGCCGGTACGGACCCGTTTGAGCACCAGGTTGCCCAATTCTTCCACTTCAAAAGATCTGTCCGTGGCCATAAAAAGAATTTTGTCTTTTTCGCTAATCTCTCCGCTAAAAACCCGCACCAGCGCCACTACCCCGCGGTAGCTGTCGAACTGGGAATCGAAAATCAACGCCTGCAGCGGCGCCTGGGAGTCGCCGGAAGGCGGGGGAATACGGTCGATGATCTCCTGAATGATTTCCGGAATCCCCACCCCGCTCTTGGCGCTGGCCAGCAGGATATCGCTCTCACTGCAGCCGATCAACTCCATCAACTGGTGTTTTACCACCTCGGCCTGGGCGCTGGGAAGGTCGATTTTATTGATAACCGGGATTATCACCAGGTTGTTGTCAACGGCCTGGTAGAGGTTGCTGATGGTTTGCGCTTCCACGCCCTGGGCGGCGTCCACTAACAGCAGCGCGCCCTCCGCCGCGGCCAGGCTGCGGGAGACTTCATAGGAAAAATCCACGTGGCCGGGGGTATCCACCAGGTTAAAAACATACTTCTGCCCGTCCGGGGCCAGGTAGGCCATCCTTACCGCGTGGGCTTTGATGGTGATGCCCCGTTCCCGTTCCAGGTCCATGCTGTCGAGCACCTGGTCCTGCATCTGGCGTTTCTGAAGTGTGCCGGTATATTCCAACAGCCGGTCGGCCAGGGTGGATTTGCCGTGATCGATGTGGGCAATAATGCAAAAGTTTCTGATATTTTTAATGCTCATGTAAGACTGCGATCCTTTGAATGATTCATTTCCCGGGCGTACGTTCAGACCGGTTTGCCGGTTCGTTGAATTACAACATTGAACCATACAATTTATGATAAAACCGAAGGAATGTCAAACCCTTAAAATGCACGGTAGGTGGTTGTTCAGGAGTGGGAAGTGGCAAGGGAGAAAACCTGCTCCCTCTCACTTCTCACTTGCCACTTCTTACTTCTCACGTCTTACTTGTCATTTTAAGCATTGAAATTCTGAAGATTTAGCCGTAATATAACTTGCAATTCGGAAACTTAATCCGACGAAAGGAACCATGCGTATGGCTCGCAACTCATTGATTCAAAAATGGCAGGCTTTGTATGAATTGGCGGTTCAATTCAAAGAAAAAAAGTATTGGGAATGGATGTATGATTCGGATTTGTTCGGGGTGCAGAATCCCCGCACCGGAGAGATCGGGTATTGCTGCGTGATGGGCAATCTGGGCGAGCATTACGCCCTGGCGGTCTATCTCGGCCCGGAAGGTCTGGGCACCTATTTTCAACTGGCGCAACAGGACCCTGATACCCCCGATCCCCAGGTATTTTTCGGCCAGAAGTGCTTGCAGGTATCCTTTGAAAACCGCGAGCAGCTGCACAGAGAAGACTACGAGGTTATCAAAAAATTGGGACTCAAATTCCGCGGCGCCAACAACTGGCCGCTTTTCCGAAATTACAGCCCCGGCTTTCTTCCCTGGTTTATCAACGAAGAAGAGATCGACTTCCTGACCGTGCTGATCCCCCAGGCCATGGACGTATGCGACCGGGCAGCAGAAGATCTGGACGTTCTGAAGCCTCCCCGGGAGGCGCAAATCCTGGTGCGGGTTGCGGAAGCGAAAGGAAAGGAATGGATTTGGCGGGATGAATGGCAAACCCCCGCCCTGCCCGCTCCGGAGCATATTGAGGTGCCCATAGACCAATTGCGCCTGCACAAAATCCTCAAAACCGCTCAAAAGATCGATGCGATCTGGGAATTCGATTATTTCCATTTCCCGGAGGGAGTGCGCGACGGTACTAAGGAGCGTCCCTACTTTCCGTTGATGCTGATCTGGGGCGACCACCGCTCTAAGATGATCCTCTCGCACGAAATATCCCGGCCAGCCGAATACCACAATCTTATTTTGAATCAATTTTTGAAACTTATCGAACGCAGCGGAGCGATACCGCGAGAAGTATGGTTGCAGCACGCCGATGCCTGGGCAATCCTCGAAGCTTCCGCGAAAATACTGGGAATCAAGTTGAAATCAACCTCCAATTTAGAGGCGATAGATGATATTTATAACCACATGCTGGGTTTCTTCGGGGGGAGGGAATCAGGATCGGGCTTTTTACATTAAAGCCCCGGCAAATTCATAAAAAGGAGTGCAAAGCTTATGGCCTTTGAAAAATTAATCGGGTCACCTCTGGCTACTCCTGCCCATGCTCTGCCTCGGCACGCAATGGATGGCGACGCTCTGCGCTGCAGCCGTCGTTATAGAAAAGTAGAATTACAAACTCACCAGGTAGTGCTGCTCGCTATCTTCCGGTAAAACCGTCAGCAAACGGTCCACAAAATCCATCCCGTATTTGACGCAAAAATAGAGCATACTCAACACCCGCTCCTGGTACTGGCTTTCCGGCAGGAGATGCAGCAGCACTTTTTCGAGTTGGCGCAACTGAACCTGGTTTTTCTCTTCCAGGGAGCGGGTAATTTTGCCGCCCAATTTGCCAAAACTATCTTCGATGCTCTGGCGGGTCTTTTCCAGGGTATTCACTAAGGTGGGATCGGCGGCGGCGAGCTGCTGCTGCAACTCTGCCAGCTCCTGGCGAATCCGCTCCCCTGCGGACTGGAGGGATTGGTGCAGTCCCTGCCCGGCGCTCCGGCGCAGGAATTCCGCGCTAAAATCCGGCCGACCGGCAAGAATTTCTTCATACTCCAGGTTGAACTTCTGCACGTTTTTGTGCACTTTCCCTTCCGCAATGGTCAGGCGGTGGCGAGGGTAGATGACCGGCATGGGAATCTGGAAATGGCGGTATAACGCTTCGATTTGGGCAAAATAAGCCGCCTCGGCCGGCCCGGCCACGTAGGCCACCGTGGGCAGCAGCGAATCCTGCATGAGCGGGCGCAAGGCCACGTTGGGAGAAAAATTCTCCGGAGCTTCCGCGCATTTTTTCAGCAAAACTTCCCCGGCGATGGCTTGATATCCTTCGGGAGATTTCAACAAAAATCCCCCATTTTCATCGAAATCGATCCGCACCCGCCGCTTCCGCTCATCAGTGAAGAACAACAAGGTCTGGCGATCGCCTGATTGAATTTGGGGAGCGTACCCGGCGCTTTCGAGGGCGTTTTGCCGCCCGGTAAAGATATTCAGAATTTCCGGCGCGGAGGTTAAGCTCTGTTTGAAAAGCGAGCTTGCCAGGGCGGAGACCGTCGCTTCCGCAGGATTGAATAGAATCAGGCCGTATTTGCCGAAAAAATGCAGCAGCAGGCCGGCGAAAGCATCGGCGTAGCCCTGCCCGGGCGCGTAGCAGCCCAGGAATAAATCCAGCGCCGCCGCCTTGAATTCGGTATCGAAAAAATCCTGTTCCAGGGTTTGCCGCCACTGCTGAATTTGCCCGTCCACCTGGCGGACAGATACCGGCTGCTGCGCCTCTGCCGGGTTTTCCTCTAAAACCAGGCGGCGCAGTTCGTTCTCTTTGGAAAGGTACTGAACCGCGCCGATCTCCTGAAAGTCGCTGTCATTCACTTCCATCCAGAAGACCGGCACAAATGTATGGTCGGGGAAATCCCGCGCCAGCCGCCCGGCGAGCTTGAGCACGGTGATGGTTTTGTAAAAGGTGTACAGCGGCCCGCCCAGAACCCCGGCTTGCTGCCCGGTAACCACGGCCAGGTTTTTGGGGGAATTCAGCTGCCGGATATTGTTCAGCGTTTCCTCGCTTGCGCCCCAGCGCCGGTTTTGCGCCAGCAGGATTTCCGCCATTTCTCGCCGCGGGATTTCGAAACCGCCCCGGCCGGCCAGGGCGTTTTGCCAATCATCGCGAAAATGATATGGATAAAACGCCCTCGCTTTTTCGGAATTCTCTAAATAATCGGCAAAGAGGGGATTTTTTTCGGAGAGTTGTAACGCTCGAATTTCCATGGGCCAATGCCTTTCGGGTAAAATGAGGAGGTGAAGACTGGTTACCGGTTGCTGTGCAAAGCTGAAGCTTTGTGGCGAAGCCCCGAAGGGGTAAACCACTCCTTTGGAGCGCTCCGGTGGGTGGTGCCCGCGGCGGGAATATATAAGAAAATCAGAAGTTCAACACAATCTTTTTATCGCTTAAGCGGTTCAGGTTCAGGGGGATTTCCTGCTCCGCGTAGAATTGCCCCTCGCGCGCCAGGTTCAGGAAGTGATGCCCCTCGCTGATCACCAGGTCGGTTAGCGGGGTCACGTAAGGCATCCACTGCCCGTCGAGGATAATTCCTGCGCCGGGAGCGGGTGTAAGAATTTGCAGGGTATCCCGGGCGACCTCGGACAGCACCTGGAATGACAGGGAGTGAGTATCACCGGGAACAACGCGCAGCAACTCCACCTCCGGGAGGCTCTGGAAACCGTTTGCGCAGATGCGTATTTCGTATAAACCCTCTTCCACCGGAAAAGGGCGGTTATTCGGCTTCATCCCGGTGAGGTGATTATTCAAAAACACGTATCCGTCGGAACGGTTGCTGTTGATTTGTAGATAGCCGATGTTATCGCTGCTTTGAAACTCGAAGTAAAGCCGCAGAATACCGCTCTCCTTCACAAAAACGCGCTGATGTTGGGGAACCGCCAGATATCCCGGTTTGACCACGCTGATGACGTGATACCCGGCGGGTATATCCAGAACCCCGCTGCCCGGCGGCATTTCGGTGCCATCCACGTAAATCCGGAAATCCTGTAGGTTCGCCTCTACTGCTACTTTTCCCAGCAGGCCGGCGCTTTTCAGGGTGAATTCCGCCAGCGCGACCTTGTTCGCTTCTACGATGACGCGCTGCATGGGCGGCCAGGCGGTGTAGCCATCTTTATAAACCGCCACGAAATATCCCCCCCGGGGAATATCGTTTAAAGTGTCGGGGGTGAAGAAGCCCTGCTTTTCGGTACCGTTGATATAGATCATGGCCCCGGCCACGTCGCTGGTTACCTGGATGGCGCCAGGGGGAACGCTTCTTTTGATGGGGTTGAATTTAAGTAAGGCCAGGAATACCGCGGCCGCAAACAACGCCATCCCCCCGTTCACCGCCCATTGCAGGAGCAGGCCCTTGCGTTTTTTGGCCCGTTGGCGGGAGGGTTTTTTACTCTTGCGGCGATTATGCCGGCGCTCCGCTTCCCCCGGGGTCAACCACTCCGTTCCCCCGTGGCGATTGACGTATTTGACGTATCCCCGCTCGCCAAAAAAACGCGCTTCCTCTTCTTCGATAATTTGCTGCCGGAACCGGTTTTCCAGGTTTTCATGCCGGGTGCTTTCCTCTTTTTCCCGGCTTTCTACCATCCGCCGCTCCCGCTCCTCCAATTCCTTGCGAATTTGCTCCCGCAGCTTCTTTTCCTCGTCCGGTGTCAACGCCATCGTAAATATGCCTCTGTTGGTCTCTCTATTAAATTCTGAGATTGAATGGTTGGTTAAATGCTTAGATGGCTAAACTGTTGACTGAATCACGCCAACCATTTAACCATTCAGCCATTTAGCAATTTAACCATGCTCTCCTGATCGGCCATTCTTACAACCATTTATGTTCCTGATACCACTCCAGGGTTTCTTTCAAACCCTGCTGCAGGCTTAACCGGGGCGCAAACCCCAGGTACTCTTTGATTTTGCGGGAACTGGCCACCCAATAGCCGGCGCGCACTTCGCGGATTTTCTGGCGATTGAGGATGGTGGGTTTGCCGCTAAGGCGGGCTGCAAACTCCATTGCCGCGCCCGCCGAATAGGCCAGGGGATAAGGAATCGGGATGGTGAGAACTTTTTTGTGCATTAATTGTTGCAAGATATCGATGACTTCCGACCAGGCGCAAGGTTCTTCATTGGTGATGAAAAAGGTTTCCCCGCTCGATTTCGGATGCTCCGCGGCCACAATAATGCCCCGGGCCAGGTCAAAAGCGTGGATAATACTCACCACCGGGTCGTTGCTTCCCACCTTCAGATTTATCCCCATGCGCACATTTTTGAACACCTCGAACACGTCGGTATCGCGGGGGCCGTACACCGTGGGGGGGCGGAGAATGGTCAGGGGAAAAAAATCCATATATTCCCGCGCCGTTTCTTCGCTTTGCAGCTTGCTGCGGCCGTAATCGGTTAGCGGGTTCGCCGGGGCGGCTTCATCCTTTGGGAGCTTGCCGGAAGAAGGACCGGCAGCCGCCTGGCTGCTGATATACACGAATTTTTTTATCCCGGGATTCTCCGCTTTCACCACTTCTAAAATATTCCGGGTCGCCTCCACGTTCCCGGTGTAAAACTCTTTTAGCGATAGCGCTTTAGTTACCCCCGCAATATGGAGTATATAATCGGCATTGCGGATGCCTTCTTTAAGCGTTTCCGGCTCCAGCAGGGAACCGTAATGATACTCCACCGGCAACCCCTTCAGCCACTTGAGATTGCTGGTTTTGCGCACCAGGCAGGTAACCTGTTCCCCTTTCCGGGCCAGTTCCTGCGCCACCCAACTCCCCACAAACCCGGTCGCGCCGGTAATGAAGTATTTCATTGACAAAGACCTCGTTGCGTTCGCTTCCTTTTGAATACCGCATGAAAACCCAAAAAACCGCGAGAAGATAAGGATTCGTCTTCGCGATTGCAAATTCCGAATGTATTCGCATGAGAAACGAATGTCGAAGGCGAGGAGCGGATTTCTACAAGAGGTTTTGCGATGCCGTATGGCATGTGAGAGGGTGGTGTATCAAATGCGTTGATGATAATGAAGAATGATTGGGTTTAAAGGGCCTGCACACGCTTTATCCACTCTTTTGATACACTACCCCAATAAGGTTGGCGTAATGGAGTATTGGCGACAAAAATCCAATCATTCATTAATCCAATCCTCCACCACTCAGTCACCCCAATCCTTCGCGCAGCGAATCAATTGCGGAAGAAATAGTTGGCCAGGCCTTGTTTATAAACGGATTTTCGCGGCGGGGGGAAGAATTTGAGGAAAGAATTTCGCCAGTGCAGGGGGCTGCTGAATTCACCCCAGCTCAAGCGGGCGATGACCATCAGGGAAGCCATCCGTAAACGCAGGGGAAAGACTCCCCAGGAATGGAATTTCGATCGCGATCTGGTAACATATTTTCTCACCTGAACCTGCCTGCGCCTGGCGCAATAAGACGCGGAAAATATAATGCCGGGCCGGGCGCAAACTCAACCGTTTTTAATTCTACTTTTCCTTTATTTCTTGAATACAAACTGGGCGTTGTCGTTCTTGCTGGCCTGGCGGAGAAAATCCCGGTAGGCTTCATACTGCCCGGGAGGGATCAGCTTCCGGTCAATGCGGAGGGTGCGGCGGTATCTTAAGCGGCTGCCTTCCAGGGTATATTCGGTTTGATAGCGCCCGAAGGGAGCTTCGATATCCTGCGGCGGGGGAGCGGATTCGATGCTAAAACCGAAGGGCAGCTCGATCTCCACCGAATCCACGTCCATATAGGCGTAGCGATAATACACCGGGAATTTTCGTTCCTCTGCCTCCGGCACGCTGCCGCGGGATGCCCGGTTCAAAATATTGGGATTAAGGAATAGCCGCCGGGCGCTGGCGGGGGCAAAATTGGTTACCGTTCCGGAGAACTCGATGGCCAGGGGAAGGTGGCAATCTTCGGTCAGGTAGCCGAGGGTGTAGTTTTCCAGGGCTAATTTGGGCACATTTCGCCCCAAAACCCGGTTGCGCAGCCAATCTTTTTGCTCATCCGGCTTGCGATATACCAGGCCGGAGCGCAAGTCCTGCGCTTGTTTGCCCCGGGCATGGAGTTCTCCGCTCAAAACCAGGGCGCCGCTGCTGGCCAGCCGGGCGTTGATTCGGCTTTCCCAGCGATTATCTTCCGAGCGGCTGAGAGGGGTAGAAATGATCTCTCCCCCGCTTTCCTTCACCACCAGCACTTCACAGCCTTCCCGGTCATCGGGAAGCTCGCCGGCAACCATGTAGTCCGCGGTACATTCCAGCCAGATGGTATCGTTTTCCAGGGGCGCGAAAACGAGCACGTGATTGAACTGGTTAGAGGGAAAGTCGGTAAGCACTACTCCCTCATCCCGGGTGAGCATCAACGCCGGGTAAGCGGCGAGGCCCGCCTCGGCGAGCATGGCGATCATCAGGGTGGAAAGGTCCTTGCAATCGCCGTGTTTATTCTCGAACACAGAGGCGCAGGAATTGGGCTGCCAGCCGCCGATATCCAGGTAAATGGCCACGTAGCGGGTGTAATTTTGCAGGAAGGTATAGAGGCGTTGAATTTTTTCACGATCATTTTGCGCCCCGGCAATCAGTTCTTGCACCTTTTCCTTTGCCTGCGGCGGCAGTTGATATCTGTCCTGCACAAGCGAGTGATACCATTTCGCCACCTCGTCCCAGGTTTGAAAGCTGCCCCGGGAGTTGCCCAGTTGGAAAGTCGCCGGGGCAAAATAGAGCGCCATCTGGCGCCATGCTTCCGGGGGCATATAGGACTCTTTTCGCCGCGGTTTAAGGGCGGTTAATTTCCAGGTCCATTCCCGGCGGTTGTTGGCCTCCGTATAAACCGGCTCCACGTCGATTCCCACCGGGTAAGTTTGAAAACGAATTTGCGGATCGTGGACAATCAATTGGTAAGAAGCAGCCAGCACCGGCGCGTCATCCTGGGGATACCAGTCCGGCCAGAAGAATAGAGAGGACATTTCCACTTCATATTCGTACTCGATAGTATAAGGATAGCTGTTCCAGTAAAGCTCGATCCACTGGTAGCGGGATTCCTCGTACAACGCATAGCCAACCGAAACCTGGGCTTTGTTGATATCTTTCTTGTCGGTTTTTTTGAGCACGGTTCCGGCAGCATCGCGGATCTGGCCGGATAGCTTTTTGCATTTGATGAAAGGCGATTCTTCTAGCATAATTTTGCCGCGCTCCTTCGCTTTCTCATTCAAAATTTGCTCAATCCGCCGCACGCGCAGGTACGCCTTCCCCTCATTAATGATCTCGAACTCGGTTTCATCGGACACAATGATCGCATTCAAAGGTTCTGACTCGAGAGAATCTTCCTGCGCTGCCAGTGGAGCGCACAACGCCAGTCCCCCCGCCAGCGCCGCCAGCAGAACATATTTCTTATTCATATTTCCCTCTTTCTATACCGATAGGGGTTGGAGTTTTTACAGTTGGCAAGTAGGCAGTAGGAAAAGGATAATCTGCTGCGCTCGCAACCCGCCTCTCACCTGCAATTTGCCTGCTGCCTGCTGCCTGCTGCTCACTGTCTGCCTACCGCCCTTCCGCGGCAGCCTCCGCACGACCCAGCACGATCTGGCCCTGGTCGGCCTGTACCACGCTGTCGTAAAAATTCCGCAGCTCCTGATATTCTCGCGGCTGGAAGTACAATTGCTGGCGCATGAATTGGCGTTGGAGCTTAATGGTAGTTTCTTCCTGTTTCCAGCTATTCATGAACGTCAGCTTGCCGGTCTGGCGATTGATAACGGCCTGGGGATGTTCCATCACCTGGAATCCTTCCGGCAGAGAGATGGTCAGGTCTTCCGAATCGGCAATATTGTAAGGAAATTCTACCGGAAAATAACGCTTTTCGCGCTTGAACGGATTTTCTTCAAAGCGGTTCAAAATCGGTGCGCTGAGATAGAGCATATTGCCGTTCGCCTGGGCGTACGCCGGAACCCGGTAGTGAACCAGGATGGCAAGCGGCGATTCAAGATCTTCTTTTCCTTGAATCTCGAAAGAATCGATCTCTACCTCTCCGAAGCTCTCCCGGAGCGTCTCTTCAATGAATTCCTTTTCCTCCGAATCGGCTAACTCGTTGCGGGCCGCGATGGCGCGATATCCTTCGTAGCGAACCCGGGTGGCGGCCCGCAGATCCCCTTCCGGGGAAAGCTCGGAAGTGGTATTGCAATAGGCCATGTTGGTCGCCCGGGGATGGGGAATCTTAATGAAGAAGCCTTCTCCCTCATCGATCAGCAAGCCGGTTTCCACCAGGTCTTCCACCGGGAGCATTCCGAAGGGACAGTACTTATCCTGGGTGTCCAGCACATAGGTGTTGATTCCCGCCTGAACGTAAGCCAGCATGTAGTTGAACTGCTCCAGCATCGGGGTGTTTTCCCACACCCGGCCGTGGCTGCGGGTGCTCAGCAGCAATGGGTCGGCGTTGAAACCCGCGAGATTCAACAGATTCACCAGCAGGATATTCTTTTCCGCGCCGGTGCCTTTCGACTCTTTTAGAACATTGCCGGATTCCGTACTAATGTACTGGCTGCCCCGGGAGGTGGTAACGATGTTCTCCCGAACGTAATCGTACAAGGTTTTAATCTTTTCCAGATCGGAAAGCGGCTGAAGGTTCAACTTTTGCAACAGGTCTTTCAGCTCGGTTTCTTCCTTGAGGTATTTGTCGTAAAAGCTCCGTTGCTTTTTGACCAGCTCCGGCCAGGAGTCGATGAACTTAATGTACTGGTACTGATCCTTAAAGGCGATCAACTGGAAATGCAGCGCCGCCCGGTAATCTTCCAGGGTTCTCATATAGGGTTCATTTTTGACCGGGGGAAGGTTGCGCATGGTCCAGGTGTATTCTTTCAGCCGGTAACTCAACCCTACTTTCAGAATGTCCTCCACCGTCGGTTCGATGTCGAAAGTGTTGCGGAAGAAGACGTGATAGCTGAAACCCGGCAGCATAACTACCGAATACTGGCTCACCCGGGTAAACTCCTGGTTCTGAAAATACCAGGGTTCTAACAAATGGACGTATTCGGAAATCTTTTCCAGTTCGTATTCGATCACTGCGCCAATTTCTACCCCGGGAAGGGCAAACACTTTGTATTTTAAGTTCTTCTCTTGCTCATCAAAAATTTGTTTCCCATCCAGCTTGATCTTCTTCCCGCCCGGCAGCACGGTGTGGGCTTTCAGGGAGATGATGTGGTCTTCGTGCCAGTAGGGAATCCGGAAATTGGCATACTCTTTTCCTTCTTCGCTAAGGATTTTGATGCGCGCGTGCTGCTTCAGTTTCAGCTTGTAGCGATTATTCTCTAAAATAATCTCGATATCGCCCCGGTCGAACAACCACACTGCATCGGCTTCCGGATCCTCCGGGATGGAAACCATTTGCAGCTCCTCATCGGATACTTTGCCGAACTTGGATATTTCCTGGGCGTTGTTTATTCCCGCTGCGCCGGCCAGCAGGATGAGCAAAACGCTAATCCAAATAGTTCTCATGATGTTTGCCTCCTTTATTTTACGCCATTATGAGACGCTCCCGGGTTATATATTCTCAAAACCCTATCAAATATTGAATGATTTTTGAACTTTTCCCGGTTTTACACTGCTTGTTCGACAAATACGCAGTCGCAACGCCCGGGCGCATGGGTTGTTATCAAAAATCATGAGAATAAATGTTTAAACGATAATGGAAAGCACTATTGATCGCGCAATATAAGGGTACTCAAATCCGCGGAATAAAATAATAGCGTTTTTCAAAAGCCGGCGCTACAGGCGCAAAAACTGCGTGAGTTCTCTGCCGGGCGGAATCTTACCCCTCATCGCCGAACATCTCTTCCGCCAAATCCAGCGCTTCCTGATGGAATTCTTCCGGAACGAATAAAAACGCGGAATCGCCCAGCGGCGCTACCCCCCGAACACTCAACGCCCCGGAAAACCAGTTCTGGGAGATAAAATACGGAATATCGCGCTGCTTCAGGGCTTCCGCGACCATCTCCGCGTGAATTAACCCGGTAAAGGGCCCCACTTTTTTCCAGCCTGACGGTTCCTTCATTTTTTTCCTTCCCTATTTTGGGGTTGATGTATTACATTCTAATTTAGCTTATAAAAAACCGGATGAAAAGCGTTTTGAGATTCTGCCGGTGCTCTCACTTCGGCAGGATTGGCAAACGGGGAAAACACCCTGTGCGCCCGCGGGGAGCTTAAAATTTCCATCCGAAACCCCGGAACAATGTTGTGCGTTTTAACTCCCGTTTTAAGCATCGGAAAGGAAGGCAGCATGACTGCAGCACATAAATATACTACCATCGTTTTGGCAACCGCTCTACTGGGGGGTATTTCCATGCGCGCCCAGCCCGAAAAGGCTCTGAATGCGGCGGAGCTTCAATTAGCTTTGAAGAAATTGAACGTCCTGGGCAGCGTGCTCTACATCGCCGCCCATCCCGACGACGAAAATACCCGGGTGCTGGCTTATTTCTCCAAGGGAAAATTGATGCGCACCGGTTACTTAGCCATGACCCGCGGCGATGGGGGGCAAAACCTCATCGGAACCGAGCAGGGCGACCTCTTAGGGATGATCCGCACCCAGGAATTGCTGGCCGCCCGCAAAATTGACGGGGCGGAGCAGTTTTTCACCCGCGCAATCGACTTCGGTTACTCCAAAAACCCGGAAGAGACCTTGAAAATCTGGGATAGAGAGAAAATATTGTCCGACGCGGTCTGGGTAATCCGCAAATTCCGCCCGGACGTGATTCTCACCCGCTTTACCCCGGAATTGGGCGGGCACGGGCATCACCGCGCTTCTGCAATTCTGGCGGAAGAGGCGTTTGCCGCCGCGGGAGATTCTACCCGCTTCCCGGAACAGTTGAAATTGGTGCAGCCCTGGCAGCCGAAACGGTTGTTGTGGAACGCCTGGCGGCCGGCGCTGGAGGAACAGAAGGCCGATTTGTCGCAGTTCCTGCAAATTGACGTGGGAGAATACAGCCCCTTGTTAGGTGAATCCTATTCGGAGCTGGCCGCGGAAAGCCGCAGCATGCACAAAAGCCAGGGATTCGGGGCGGTGGCCAGCCGGGGCGCGGCGGCGGAGTATTTTCAGCACACCGCGGGGGAAGCGGCGCAGGGCGATCTCTTTGAGGGCATCAACACGAACTGGTCGCGTATTCCCGGGGGGGAGGCCGTGGAAATTCTTTTCGAGGAGGCCTATCGGGCTTTTCAACCGGAAAATCCTTCCGCAGCCCTGCCGCACCTGCTCAAAGCCTCTCATTTGCTGGACAGTTTGCCGTCCGATCCCTGGATCGCGGTGAAGCGCGCGGAGCTGGCCGAAGCGATCCGTTCCTGCGCCGGCATCTGGCTGGAAGCGATCGCCGACGATTATTCCGCCCCGCCGGGCAGCGAGGTCAAGCTCAGGGCCATGATGGTCAACCGTTCGAATTTCCCCGCCGTGCTGGAAAAGATCAGCCTGCCCTTTGGCGCGCCGGATTCGCTGCTGCGGGCGACAATGAACAATAATCAGCCGGTAGAGATCGAAATTTCCCTGCGCCTGCCCGAGGATGCCGGCTATTCCCAACCCTACTGGCTGAAAGAGAAACCGGGCAAGGGCCTCTACGACATTGCGGATCAGCAATGGATCGGGCTGGCGGAAAATCCCGCCCCGCTTTCGATCAAATTCACGTTGTTGATGGGCGAGGAATACCTTACCTATGAAACCCCGCTCCTGTACCGCTGGCGCGACCCCGTGGAAGGGGAAAAATACCGCCGGTTCGAGATCATTCCCCCGGTAACGGTAAATTTCGAGGAGAGCAGCTACGTTTTCGGCGACGCCGCCCGGAAGGAGATCCGGCTGCGCATCAAATCCGGCAAGGCCGGCGCCCAGGGGAAAGTGCGCCTGAACCTGCCCGTCGGCTGGCAGGCCGGGACCACAGAGATTCCCTTCTCCTTCACGAAAAAGGATGAGGAGATTTCCCGGCAGGTTGCCATCATCCCGCCCGCCACGCCGATGAGCCGCACTCTAACGGCGGAGGTGGTGTTGTCCGCCCCCCAACCGGCTCGCAGCATGGTCAATATCAATCACCCCCATATTCCCTTAAAAACGCTCTTTCCCCCCGCGGAAGCCAGCCTGGTGCGAATCGACCTGAAAAAAATCGAGCGCAAGATCGGCTACGTGATGGGATCGGGCGACGATATTCCCCGGGCTCTGCAGCAGATCGGCTACCCGGTGGCCTTGCTCTCCGACGATGATTTGCTGAACCTGAATCTGAGCCGCCACGACGTGATCATTACCGGGGTGCGCGCCTACAATACCCGCGAGGTCTTGAAACAAGCCCAGCCGCGCCTGCTGGAATTCGTGCGCAACGGCGGAACCCTCATCGTGCAATACAACACTTCCCAGGAACTGGTAACGGAAGAATTAGGCCCCTATCCCTTCAAGCTCTCTCGCGACCGCGTTTCCGTAGAAGAAGCCCCGGTGGAGTTTCTGAACCTGGATCATCCCTTGCTGCACCATCCCAACAGCATCCTGCAGCGCGATTTTTCCGGTTGGGTACAGGAGCGGGGACTTTATTTCCCCGGGGAGTGGGATAAAAATTACCAGGCGGTGTTGAGCAGCAACGATCCCGGTGAAAAACCCCTCAAAGGAGGAATTTTGTACGCCCGGTATGGAAAAGGAGCGTATATCTACAGCGCTTACTCCTGGTTCCGGCAACTGCCTGCGGGGGTGCCGGGGGCCTGCCGCCTGTTCGTGAATATGATTTGCGCGGGAATTTCCCAATAAACTTTGTGTTCGGGTGTTCAGGTGTTATGGTGTTTTAGTGTTATGGCAGTTTCGTCCAAAGTTCCTGTATCACTCGAACACTTGAGCACTATAACACCCAAACACGATAACACTTGAACACTCAACTTCTATGCCGATGAAGAAAGACTTCGATTCCCCTGATTCGCCGGCGGAGGAGCCGCCTCCGGTGTTCAGAAGCTGGAGCGGGTGGTATGCCCTGGTGCTGGCCACTTTGCTGGCGCTGATCGCGCTGTTCTACGCTTTTACGAAGGCGTTTGAATAGCGAACGGCCGGTAGTTCGTGGTTTGTTGTTCGTTGTTCGTTGTTGGTTGCGAAGAGGATTAGTATGCGGCAGTGTAAATTGTCCATGATATTCTCTGGAATTATCGACGAATGTTTAGTATAATATTCTACCATGAAGAACTCGATTATGTCTCTAACAACGGCTGAATATTTTGCCGGTATTGGCTTAGTAAGAATGGGGTTGAAGCCTTGCGGCTGGAAAGTGCTTTTTGCAAATGATGTATCCCCCAAAAAGTATGAAATGTATAAATCTTTTTTCCCCGATGCTGGCCAGCATTACATCTTAGAGAACATATTTAATATTGAGCCCAACCAGGTGCCAATAACCACTTTGGCTACTTGTTCGTTTCCCTGCATTGATTTGTCTCTTGCAGGAAATATGAATGGTATTAGCGGAAAACACTCGAGCGCGTTTTGGGGATTTATAAAAATATTGAAAGCTCAAGGCGAGTCGGCTCCCCCGTTTGTTCTGGTTGAAAATGTAACCGGGTGGCTGTACTCAAATAAAGGCGCAGATTTTAGAATTACTGTTCAGGCGCTCAATAAACTGGGTTATGCCTGTGACGTATTCATACTTGATGCGTTGAGATTTACCCCGCAGAGCCGCCAAAGGGTATTTCTTGTGGGCGCAAAATTTCAGATTTCTGGGCAGGGTTTTGAGATTATATTTAAGCGATCCCCTTCTCTAACATCAGAACAGTTAAAGAGCAGCATATTAGCAAACCAGGACTTGCAATGGTTTTATAATGAGATTCCTGAGCCGCCCCCTATGCGCACTGCTGGTTTGTCTGAAATTATCGAGCAAATGCCTGATTCAGATAGTAGGTGGTGGCCTGAAGAAGAAATCAATCGCCATCTGAATATGATGGAAAAATCTCATTATGAAAGAGTGAAACGGCTGATTGAGAGTGACCAAATCACATATCGTACATTTTTCCGCAGACGTCGAGAGGAACAACAGCGTGCGGAAGTTCGACATGACGATTTGTCTGGTTGCCTTCGTACCGCGGTAGGGGGAAGTGGGAAACAATTTTTGATAAAAGCTGGCAAAGGGATGATAACGATGCGGGCAATGACTCCGAGAGAATATGCCCGCTTACAAGGAGTTCCTGACGAATATCCTATTACGGTCAATGGAGTTCAAGCCCTAACAGGCTTTGGCGATGCAGTATGTGTGCCTGCTATAACATGGATTACCCAAAATGTTCTTAATCCTTTGGTTGAAAGGCAATTAAGCCTAAAAATAATTAATGACTGACAATCTGAAACCTGAAGACCGTCGCAAGACCATGCAAGCCGTCAAAGGTAAAGGCACTAAACTCGAAAGGCGGCTTTTTTCAATGCTTGCGGGCATGAGATTCAAAGGATGGAGGAAAAACGCAGATGATGTTATTGGAAAACCAGATGTTGTTTTTTCCAGTGAGCGCGTAGCCATTTTTGTTGACGGGTGTTTCTGGCATGGTTGCCCGAAATGCAAGAAAAAAATGCCGCAAACAAACCGGGGCTATTGGGAGCAGAAGATTGAGCGAAATATCAAATTAGCTAAGTCGCATAATCGTAAGCTGGCAAAGGACGGATGGATTGTAGTCAGAATTTGGGAGCATGAGCTAAACGATCCAAACAAATGGGAAAGAATAAAAGCTAAGATAAATCAAACACTCAGGATTCAACAAATGAATGTAAAAGCGATCAAACAAGAGTGTCGTCAAATTCTCAATAGATGGATCACCTCATGTACAAGAGGCGGTAAGGTTTCCAGAAACACTGTGGCTGTAGGTATAGTTGTGCTTGACCATTTACGCCATAATTGTCCCGCCTCGAAAGATATTGTTATTTCTAAAGGAGGCGAAATCAAAGGAGCGCGGTCTGGGCTTGGGAATATACTTGAAACATATGGAATCCCAGGCGAATATTTGAAAGAGGTTACTACTCGCCAAGGGCATCAAGATGGTCAAAGGTTATTTGAGGCTTTTGATTGGGGCAAAAAATTAATAGGACTGCCCAAGTCCGAAAGAGATCAGTTGCTGTTAAAATTGATAGAAACTCTGTCAAAACAAGCAAGCGATTGGCTCAAACGTCAGAACTTAAAGCTGGATATAGATCGGAGGCAAGCCCCTTCGGCATGGGTGCATTTGATTGTGGAAAACGCAAAGCAACGCTCAGGCGGTGTGGTTGAGCAGCACCTTATCGGTGCAAAGTTGGAAAGACGCTTAAAAGGTATAATTGTAGCAAACCACCCTGCCCATGCCGGCGACCGCCAGACAGCCAGAGAAGGCGATTTTACCATCGCGGAAGTGGTTTATCATGTTACAGCTACGCCCTCCCGAAACGTAATACAAAAATGCGCGGCGAATATCAAAGCCGGTCTTCGTCCAATACTCCTGGTTCCAAACGAACAAGAAAACAGGGCGCGGGTGCTGGCGCAAGAAGAAGGCATTGAAAGACAAATGGATATAATTTCAATCGAAGGTTTTATTGCATGCAATATTATCGAATTAGCGATGGAAGAGACCAAAGATTTTTTTACCATTTTGCAAGAAATTGTCCAGATTTATAATAAAAGACTTGCGGAGGTTGAAACTGATTTTTCGTTGCAAATAGAAGTACGCTGATAAATCGGTGCCTGCAAAAATACCTGGTTGGCCCAACAACAAATCAACGCCAGCCAACGAACCATAAATCCCCCCGTTTCATGCACACACTCGACTGGATCGTTCTCACTGCCTCGCTTATTTTCATCGTGGTGTACGGGGTCTGGAAAGGCCGCGGCAGCAAAGATATTACCGGTTATTTCCTGGCCGATAAATCCATGCGCTGGTACACCATCCTGCTCTCCATCATGGCCACCCAGGCCAGCGCCATCACCTTTCTCTCCGTGCCGGGGCAGGCGTTTGTCGATGGGATGCGCTTCGTGCAGTTCTACTTCGGGCTGCCCCTGGCGATGATCATTCTGTGCATTACCTTTGTGCCCATTTTCCATCGCCTGAAGGTGTACACCGCGTATGAATTCCTGGAAAACCGCTTTGATCTGAAGACCCGGGGACTGGCCAGCCTGCTGTTCCTTACCCAGCGGGGTTTGGCCGCGGGGCTGACCATCTACGCCCCGGCGCTGATTCTCTCCGTGATTCTAGGCTGGGACCTTTACCTGACCAATCTGCTCATGGGCGGGATGGTGATCATTTACACCGCCTCCGGGGGCACCCGGGCGGTGAACTGGACCCATTCGTACCAGATGCTGATCATTTTTTTAGGAATGCTGGCCGCCTTCGGGGTGCTGCTCAACTACCTGCCGGGGGATATTTCGTTTTTGGAAGCCACCCACGTCGCCGGAAAGATGGGAAAATTGAACGCGATTGATTTCACCTTCGATTTGAACAACCGCTACACGGTGTGGTCCGGCATCCTGGGCGGGTTGTTCTTGCAGCTTTCCTATTTCGGCACCGACCAGTCGCAGGTGCAGCGCTACCTCACCGGGCGCTCGATTGGCCAGAGCCGCATGGGGCTGCTGCTCAACGGGATGGTCAAAATCCCGATGCAGTTTTTCATTCTCTTCATCGGGGCGATGCTGTTCGTTTTCTATCAATTCGAGGCCCCGCCGGTATTTTTCAATTCAGTAGAGACGGAAAAAATCCGCGCCAGCCAATATGCAGAGGAATTCAGCGAATTGGAGCGGCAATATGAAAGCGCCGCGGCGGAAAAAGAAGCGCGGGTGCGGGAGCTGGTCTCCGCCCTCCGCGCCGGGGATGAGGCGCAGATCGGCGCGGCGGAGCGCGGCCTGGCGCAGGCGCAGGAAGCGGCGCTGGCGACCCGCAGCCAGGCCGTGGAAGTGCTCCGCGCCAATGATCCGGGAATGGATCCCAAAGATACCAATTACATTTTCCTCAGCTTTGTCACCCGCTACCTGCCGGTGGGGCTGGTGGGGCTGGTCATCGCGGCCATCATCGCCGCCTCCATGTC
>WYBG01000192.1 GCA_011526015.1 Deltaproteobacteria bacterium
CGGAGGGCGGCGCTCTCCTCCGAGCGTGAGGCGGGCAGGGGAATAAACTCTTTACAATTCGCAAAACCGGGGCGGTGCCAGTGGATCGCAACGTCGTCAAAGCCCAGCCCGCGCAGGTATTCGGCGTAGCGCCGCACGTGCGCCAGCCGGGAGAAAGTTCTCCCTGCTCCCGCCGCGCCGCCTTTGCGCGGGGAAGAGCGCCGCACCTCCCAGTAGAGATATCCGCCGGGCTTCAGCATTGTTCTTACCGCTTCGAGCGCCGTCATAGCCGTTCCCGGTATCACCGTTAGGTCGAACACTTCCGCGTTTCCCATTCCGGCGTGGCCCGGCTCATTGGAAGAAAGTATGGTCAAAGAATCGCTAAAATATTGCAGCGCGGTTAACAGCTCTTTATTTGCCGGAGCGAAACAGCCCACCCGCCCCAGGGCTCCCTCGGGCAGGAGAAACCGCCAATCGATCCGCCGGGAAATTTGCACCATTCGCTCCCGGCTGGCGAGGGATGGATCACGTTCCCGGGATTCTTTTTCTTGCACTAACGAACTATCCTGCATGGTCCTGACCGCGGCTATTTTAAAAAGAGATTGGAATGGGGTTCGTGCAGAGCGGCGCTTTCCGGGCGCGGCGCGAGGGCATTTTCCCGGGGAGAATCGTTTCCCGCCGCCTGCCCTGCGGGGGCTTCCGAATTCAAAATCTGGATAATTGAACCCGCCAGGGCCACCAGCACCCAGTAGAACCGTTGGAACGCCAGGGAGAGGAACACCGCGGTGGAGAGATACCCGACCAGGGAGAGAAAGTAGGCCGCGGCATAGTTGGCATATTCACTGTTCACACTTGTCCATCGTTTGCGTACCTGCCATAACATGTACAGGGTAAAGAACGCCACCAGCAAAAAAGTGCTGATTCCCAGGATTCCGGTCTCCGCGGCCAATTCCACATAAAGGGAGTGCGCCCGGCGGCCCTTGTCGAGCTTGCGCAGCGCGATACTCGGGTCATCCTGGTAGTCCAACGCGTAAAATTTGATATATTGCCCCGGCCCCACTCCCACGATGGGATGATCGAGAAACACCATGAGCGCCGCTAACATTTCCGTGGTGCGCCCCATGATGACGGCGTCGGTCTCCGCGGCTTTTTCACTGGAGAACAACCCCTGCACTCCCCCGATGGTTCCAATGCGGCTGAGGTAACCGGGCGAAGCGACCAGGATAAGGGCAAATACCCCTACCGCAGAAAGAATAATCTGGTAGGGACGGATATAGCGCATCACCGTCATCAGCAGCATAATAATACAAATCGCCAGGAACGCGCCCCGGGAATAGGTTAGCAAAATGCCGCTGAGGATAAACCCGGCGCTTCCCGCAGCCAATAGTTTGAGCAGCCATTTTTTTTCATCGAAGAAACGGAAGTAGGCCAGCGGCAGAAGCACGATTAAAATCTGGGCGTAGCGGTTGGGATCCCCGATAGGCCCCTGGGCGCGCTGGGCCAGTTGAATTTTGGGGCGCTTCCCGGTAAGATTGGGGTCCATGTTGGCGCGGTCTTCGTCGAATCCGAAGTTGACGTTGCGCTGCGCCAACCCCATATAATTATTGCTGTAAGTTTTGGTCACGTCCTGGTAGAGCGTGAGGGAACCTAACAGCGCGCCGCCCAGGACGAGCGCCCAGGTGACCTTGCGCAGCACTTCCGATTTCCGGATCACGTTCAGAATCAAAAAATACAGTATCAGTCCTTCGATCACGTATGTGATGATCCAGTCCAGGGCGATCTTTTTATCGATGGCCGGGAAAAAAGACAACAGCTGCGCCGCAAAATAGAGCAGCATCAGCAGAAAAATGTAATCGATGCGAATGTTCTCCCGGCGGATAAAGACATATACCGCAAAGGGCAGCAGAATGAGCAGGATAACCGCCCCGGCCAGCGCCTGGGGCAAGTTGTGCAGTTTATAGGCCACCACGGAAATATTGGTGTAGATCATGAACATAACCAGCACGGTGGCGGTATCCGGTCGGGTCAGCAGCACCAGTCCCAATCCGGTAAGCGTAACCAACCCGAACAACACCCCGATACTGAGCTTGGTCATCAGCGCGCCCAGCAGGAACATCACGCCCAGGCCCAGCGCCATTAACCCCCAATAGCGCCGGCGTGAAGTAAAAATTTGTTGAAGCTGATAAAAGAAATCGTCCATCGGTTATTCCTTACTCAGCGCTTTTTTTCTTGCCGACAAGGTACTTCATCAACGGCAGTTTAGCGATTTCCGGGAAAGTTTCCTCCACCTTCAATTTGCTGGCGGTCAATTTCAACACCGTTAGCGAAACGATGCCCACCAGGGCGCCCAGCACATAGATATTATCGGTTAAAAACATCTGGGCTAAAAAGACAATCAGCGCCGCAACCGTAATGATAATGTAGAAAGACAGATAGTGCCAGTCAAATACCCGCAGCCCGGAAGCCATTTTCAATCCGGCTTGTTTCAGGATATTATGGATCACCATGCTGGTGGTGGTAGCAATGCTGGCCCCCAGCGCCCCCCAAAGGGGAATGAAAATTAAATTCAGGATGATGCACATTACCACAGCCGCCACATTGATGATCACCACGTAGCGCAATTTGCCGAGCACCTTCAGGGTCAAGCCGTTGAATCCGGTCACCACGTTGAAATAGTAACCGAATGATAACAATTGCAAAAATACCCAGGAGACCTCGTAGCGGGGGCCGTAGAGAAAAAGGGTCAGGGATTTCGCCATGGAAAATGTGAGGGCAAACAACGGAAACGAGAGCACCCCCACCCAGATGGCGGTCTGCCAGTACAATTCGTTGATCCCCTTGTAATCCTCTTTGGCGAACAGCCGCGCGGCCGCGGGGGTGTAGAGCAGCGCAAAACTCATCATCACCAGTTTATTGAAATGCGCCGCCGGCAGGATCACCTGGTACAGCGCCACTTCCGAGGTATTGTGAAAGTAGCCTAACAGCAGGGTGTCGGTGGAGTGCATCAGCACGTTGACCAGGTCCGAGGTGAGCAGGGGAATGGTAAAGGTAAAAATCTCCACCACCGGAAAGCTCAGGTTCCGGAAGTTCAGCTTCTTCATTACCCCTTCCCGCTGCAACATGCGAATGAACCACCAGATATAAAAGAGCACCGCGATGACGTTGCCCAATAAATAGGCGTAGGCCATCATCAAAACCGTGCTCTGGTAAAACATGACCAGGAGAATGGCGAGCAATTTTATGCTGGGTCCCAGGATGAATTTCCGGGCGAAGATCGCTTTGGGGCTGGAAAAACTGGCGAAAAGCGCGATCAGGGTTTCGTCCAGCGCCTGGGTCGGCACCATAAAGATGAGCACCAGCACCAGCGCCACGGGCTGGTTTTCCCCGCTGATGAGGTGGGAGATAACGTCCGGCGCAATATACATTGCCCCGATAATCATGGCCCCGATCAGAAAAATCGTTCCGAAAGTGATAAAGATGGTGCCGAATAACTTATCGAATTCTTCTTTTTCGTGGTAAATGGGAACGAAGCGGCTGACCGCCCGGAACAGTCCCAGCGACGAGAAACCGTGGAAGAACGCCACGATGGCCAGGGCGTAGGCCCAGGCGCCGTAATCGTTCTGGGAGAGGTAGCGCACCACCAGCACCTGGGCGAGAAAATTAATTCCCACGGAAATAAATTTTCCGACCAGCAGCAGGCTGGACCCCCGGATTTGCTTGCGAGTGGCGTGTTTGCTGTGATCTTTTTTATGGGCTTTCGGTCGCGTTTCCGAATCAGTCATTTTCACTTTCATAGGTTCCGTTTCTTGATACTCGCAATCGGTAAATTTTCCAGATATCCGAAAGAATGTCGCTGCGCACGTGATCGGCGGAACGGGTCGCATCTACGATCACCATATTCGGAATTTTGTCCCGCAAGCTGAGAAAAGTCTGGCGTTGTTTTTCCAGGATTTCCGGGGAATGCTCCCCTTTACGGCGATAGAGCATCTCGCCGGGGGCGTCTAAAAGGTAAGTAACGTCCGCCGGGGGGCAGGCGCCGCGGATAAGCCAGCGGCGAAGCTTTTGCCCCGCGGTTTTAGCCGGGGCGGCCAGGTAGGCGTCGTAGATAAAGCGGTCGAAAACTACGGTGCGCCCGGACCATTTGTAATAAATTCCCGCTCCCACCCGGTACCACTGCTCCAACAGCCGATTGAGGTAATTCGCCATCTTCAGCGGTTTCAGAAGCAGTTTATTGAGCCTGCTTTTTTTGCTTTCCAAACCTTTAATACGCTTTTTTAACCATTTTGAAGTGGGGAATCCCACGGTGCTCGAATCCAGGTTCGTACCCATGTAGATCAGTTTGGCGCGCAGGAACTGCTCTTTCAGCAGGGAGTGCGCCAGGGTAGTTTTGCCGGCCCCGTCGGGGGCCAGCAGGGCGATCCAGATGCCGTGGCGTTTTGCCATAAACAAGAGAGGGCGCATGCGGCGCATGAGCCGGGTGCGCAGGTTGCGGGCCAGGCTTCCCAGGGGGTGGCGGCGGAAGAGCTTGCCGGAAAACGCTTTGCGATGTTTCGTGAGCGCTTTCCGGTCGGTTTCCTGAATAATTTCCGCAATCGTCTGCCAGGAAACGCCCGCGGGAAGATAGGGTTGAAAATTTTTCAGGATGGTCTCTTTGATTTCGATTTCTTTTTCAGCCCGGTTTTTCAACGCCAAAAGCCGTTCCCGGCGGGCGTCCCGGAACATTCCTTTATCCAGCAGGCAGTGTAAAAACAGGGTGGTGAACTCGTCCGCCGGGGAAAGAACGTAGGTGAATTGGCAATTGTCAATTGCCAATTGCCAATTGGCAATTATAGAGGGCTCATCCGTAGAGGAGCGGGCGCCGGCCAGATCTGCCTTTTGCCGCCAGGCCAGGCACTGTTCCGCTAAATCCACCCGCAGCCAGCGGTGCGGTTTGCCGTAAGCGAGTTCGGTGACCACATCCAGTTTCAACCAGGTTGCAGCCTCGCGGTCATAAGCGACATAGAAATAGTGCGGCTCGTAGCCCCAGCGCGGCGCTTCCATAAACCCGCAGCGGGCGGCAATCCGGGAGAATTCCGCCCGTTGAGAGGAAGCAACCAGCAGGTCGATCTCCTTCACCGGCTCTTCTTGCGCCAATTCCTCGAACCCTCTCAACAGGCTATAGCGAATCCCTTTTTCTTCCAGGGCGCCAAACAGTTTCAGCAAACTCGCTTCGATGGCCATTTATTTGAATCCTTGTTACAAACTTATGACAAAACAATTAACAAGCCCTAATTATAAGGCTCTGCAAGCGTTTGGGCGTGTTTTATTTAACATTTTCGGCGCGGGAAAAATTCCTTGAAAACGGTGTTCAAGTGTTCATGTGTTTTGGAAGTTGATTGCCGACGCTCTACCCGAACACCATAACACTTTAACACCATAGCACTGCCTTATTCTCGAAACAGCGCTTCCAGCGCGGGATTATCCTGTTGCGCGATGGACATCCGCAGCACGTTGAAGTAGTGCCCGGTTTCCAGGGTCTTTTCGGTCAGGCGGGTGGCCTCTTTTAGAGCGCGGTGCATCCAGCAGGTATAAAACAGAGGTTTGATCAATTGGCGACTCAATCCCACGTTGGCGCAATAGCGTTGGGTGATTTCCGCCAGCATCTCGCTCATTGCGGAAACAGTCAGGAAATTTTCGGAAAAATTTTTCAAGGAATCGCGGCTGCCCTGCTGGCGGGAAACCCAGGAGGCATAGGTTCTGAAAAAATAGAACAGATCCCAGAGGGGAATTCCTTCCGGCTCCCCGGCCTCCCAGTCGATGACGATCACTTTGTCTTCCGCGGAGACCATCATATTCCAGGTGCCCGGGTCGCCGTGCTGGAACACCAGGGGGAAGGGAGCTTCGCTGTGGGCGACGGTTTCGAGCTGGCGGGCCAGAAAACGGTCCTCTTTCTCGCCAAGGGGATAAATTCCCCGGAACATATTCAGCAGCTTTTCCAGGGCTTCCGCTACCGGCCGGGGGGAAGGAATCGGCTTTGCCGAAGCGCCTCCTAAGCGAATGATCCATTCGATGGCGTCGCGGGCGATGGGGCACTGCGGGGTCGCCAGGGTGCGGGTGCGGAAGGGCTTCCCATGAACCGCCCGCATTCCGATCGCCGCCAGCCCGTTGTGATACCCGAAAAAGAGGGGTTCCGGGTAGGTGGCGGGATCGACGTAAGCGCCGCTTTTGAGCAGGGAGAGAATCCGGTGCTCGTTTTCTAAGCGGCGGTTGAACTCCGCGGAGCGGGTCATTTTGATCACCACTTCCGCCCGGCGGGAGACCGTGGAGTCTCCCGGTTTGCCGAAAAGGAAGAAAATCACCTTGTTGGCGTTGAACTTTCCCCGGGCCGATAGCCCGAAACGATATTGGCGCAGATCCACGCCGGATTTTTCCGCAAGGGCGGAGATATATTCCGGCAGGCCGGCGGAATGGCCGTTGGCTGCAGCGCCATTTTCCGGGGAACGCTTCAGCAGCAGGGCGTGGCGGGGGGCCAGCGCGCCGATCAGCCCCAGGTCGCTCAGGGTCTTTCCGAAGCGGCTGAGCGCCCGCTTTTTGAAGGACTGGCCGTAGATCACGTTGCTGAAAAAATAGCTGGAGATATTCCGCTCCTCTACCGGCAAGGCGGTGCGCAAATCTCCTCCAAAGGGAGTCAGCCAGAAGCTTCCTTGCAGGTTGAAGCCCTGGCCGGCCAACATTTTCAGAATTTTCCGGCTGCCTAAGCGCTGCCCCAGTCCCTGGATCTCAAAATAGAGCACTCCCTGCGGTTTCAGCAGTTTGTTGATCTCCTGCCGGGTTTCCGGCTGGCGAAGATAGCGGGCGTTTCCCCGGGAATCCGCCAGGTACACCAGGTCCATGCTCCCGGGGTAGAACGGCAAATTGGAAAATTTTTCCACGCAGATAAATTGAACGTTCGGCACTCCCTGGCTATGGAATTCCTTCTCGATTTTTTCCACCCGGTAGCGCTCGGAAGAAACCACGTGAACCCGCCGGCTGATGGTGGACAGCACCGTAAGGGTGCGCAGGGAAGGAATGCCTAAGCACAACAGGTGTTCCAACTCCTGGCTGGGCAGCAGGTAACGCCAATCGGCGCTGGCTACTCCCCCGGTGAGGTTGGTGCCGGGGGTAAATTCGCTGGATAAGGTGGTTTCTAATATCATAAGTATCTTAAGTGCATAATTGAAAATAGTTGAATTTTTTCATCGCTATATTTAATTGCCAATTGCCAATTAGTAATTGCCAATTGGCAATTAAATACCGCAGTTTTGCTACTGCCCCTGCTCCTGCTTCAATCGCCGCCACTGGTAGAGCATGAACAACGCCATGCCCACGGCTAGCACAAATTCCATCACTTCGTTGAATTCGGAGACCACTAAATAGTATCCGGGCGGGGGATCCGGGGAAATGACGTTGCGGTAAAAGCGCCAGAAAAACATGGGGGCAAAGAACGGAATTAAGGTGTAATGGGGAATTACAAAAGAAAAGAACTTCTTCACCGGCCGGGAAAGATTCAAGAGCAGCAGCAGGGGTAAAAAAGTTCCGTAAGCGCCGATCACCATTTGCAGCCACTTGAACGTGGCCCCCACACCGTGAATATTATGGAGATTGGTTTCTTCCTGCTTATTGATTTCTCGCAGCGTTTCGGAGGTCTCCCAGCCGAAAATCCGCTGCCCCCAACTCAGTTCCTCTCCTAGCATGAAAAAGAGCCCTATCAATACGAATCCGTAGAGAGAGGCGAGCAGTTTTTCCCCGGAGCTCCAGAGCTGCTTGATGACCAGGATGTTGAAAACGAAAGCGGTGAGGTAAAATACCACCTGCATGATTTCGCAGAACTGGTCTTCCCCGGTGTACCACTTATAGGCTTCTTTGCCCATCAGCGCGGTGGCGACCCCACCTAAAACGATGGCGACCGGGATCAGCCAGATCGCCAGTAAAGCGCCGGGGGAGAATCCCCAGGCTTGCGCGCCCTCGTTGAGCAGCCTTTTCAAAACGCCCCCTTCTGCGCCGGCATTTATGGGGATACTTCCCTGTGATTGGTGTTTCATGGTTTGTTCCTCGTTTCTAAATGGTTAATTGCATGGTTAAATGGCTGGATGGTTAGATGGTTAAATGGCTACGGCGAGAAAACCATCCAACCATTTAGCAATTTAGCAATGTAACTATCCACCCATTCCTTCTATTCAAATGTTCAACGGCTTACCGCGACCGCTTGCAGACACATTTTTTCCAATAATTCCGCGCTGTGCGACCAGACGAAGTGCTGCTCCACGTACTCCCGGCCTTGCCGGGCCAGGCGGGCAAGCTCTTCCGGCTGGCCTGACAGGCGCAACAGCTCGGCGGCGAATTTTTCCGCGCCTTCCGCGACCTTTACCGGCGGCTGCCGTTGGTCGTCAATTAGGAGGCCCTCCGCCACTACCGGGGTGCAGAGCACCGGAACTTCCATTGCGAACGCTTCCAACACTTTATTTTGAATGCCGGAGCCGTAGCGGATCGGGGCTACGAACAGAGCGGCGCGTTCCAAATAGGTGCGCACGTCCTCCACGAACCCGGTGACGGTGACGTTTTTCGGGTATTTAGCAGCCGCCTGTTTGAACGCGGCGGTGGGATCGCGCCCGACGATCAACACTTCCAGATCCGGCAGTTTGGGCAGCGCCCGGGGAAGGATTTCTTTGATTAAATAGAGCGCCGCGTCCTCATTGGGGCGGTAATTCATCACCCCGGTAAAAATAATGGCTCGCTTGCCGGGATTGCGGGTTTTGCGCTTCCAGAACTCCAGGTCCACCCCGATGGGGATGATTTTAAAGCCACGGTTCGATGAACTCACCATTCCATGGTTCGATGAACTCACCATTCCATCTTGTTGGTCTACCGAGGCGTCGCGGTCGCGGGCGGAGATGAACGCCACGTGGGGCGATTTGGCGATCAGCTTTTTCTCGATCTTTTTGAATTCCCGGTAGCGGCGAATCAGCAGCACCCGTTTGAGCAGGCCGTCGAATTTCATGCGGTCGCGGAAGCGCATGGAAGTGGCGTCGCAGAAGTCGATCACGATGGGCAACCCTTTCCAATCCTCGATCACCGGAAATACCGATTTGCCATGGAACAATACCAGGTCGTACTCCTTCTGCTGCACCATTTCCCGGAAAACCTGCTTCATCTCTGCCAGCGCCGCGCGAAAACCGGCGTCGCTTTGGAGCTTGCGGCCCATGCCGGCCAGCGCCCCCCCGTTCTCTCCATCTATCGATCCGCCGCCGTTGGCCGCGTCAATGATGCGCATTTCTTTAAGGTAAGAGGCCACTTCCTGCAACGCCTTGGGGGGAATCTCCGAGCGCTTCAAGGTGAGCAGGGTAATCTCGTGCCGGGGCGACAGCTCCCGGATGAAATGATAGCAGCGGTGCGGCCCGCGCACCATCGGGTGTTGAAAAGCGGGGGTGATATAGAGAATTTTCATGGGTTTTGAATTTTGGATTTCGACCTGGAGTGCAAAATTTATTTTGCACTTTGGTGCAAATTAAAATTTGCACTCCGGAATTATTTCCCCGGGGAATACCCCAGGGTATTCAAGGAGATAAGCTCCTCCACGTTTACCTCCGCAGCAACCCGCCCGCCGCCGGAGTCATAAATTTCGTTCTCGAAGGCGCGGATATGCCAGTTCTCGGTCAGGTCGATGCCTTCGTCGCCGCAGTTGATGAAGCGGTTGCGGGTAATGATCCCCTCTCCCCCATCCTGGTCGATCCCGTCTTTGTAAACGTTCTCGAAAACATTATCCTGGATCAGCGATTTCCCGTAACGCACGTTCAGGGCGTCCTTTCCATACATATTCCGGAAGCGGCAGCGGCTGATTTCCACCGCCGATTCAATAATCGACAGGCCGGCGAAAAAATCAACATTATTTACCCGCGCCTGGCGACCCTGTTCAAATGTCACATATTCGAATATGGATTTCTCCGCCTCGACTGAACCGGGGCGGCCGGCGGCTCGAACCACCCCCACCACGCCCCACTTGCGCCAGGAATCTTTCGCCGTGAAAAGAATCGGCTTATCCGCGGTTCCCCGGGCAATCAACGGGCGCAGCGAAATGAGCGAGCGCCCCGCGGCAAAGCGCAGCGCCGTTCCCGGCTCGATTACCAGAACGCCGCCCCGGGGCACCAGGATGGTTTTCTCGATCACATAATCGCCCTCTTTCAGGAGCAGTTGAGCGGAATCCCCCGGATCGACGGTAAAAATCGGGTAGCGTTTGACGAATTCGGCGTTGGGAAAATTGGCCGCGGCATCGGGGAAAAACTCCGGCAGAGTGGTATCAAAACCGGTTAGTTTATACCACGCCCAGCCGGCGCGGTCATAATGGTACAGGCCGCCAAAAAATACCATGACAGACAGAAGCCAGGCCAGGGGAATGTGGTAGCTTTGCACCCAGGGCGACTTTCCGATCACCCGGCAAACCCCCAGGATCACCGCGTAACAGAGCAAGTAAATCCCGGCAATGATCAGGAGAAAAGGCAGGGAGAGTTTCCAGATCAGCTTTGCCACGAAGAGTATCAACAGTACCGACAGATGCAACGGAACGGAAGGTCTCCGGGTCAAAAATATGTTCAGCAAATTGTCCACTTCGTTAATTCCTTCGCTGGCTTAAAATCCACCTTGCCGCCCCGGCAAGATTATCCGCAATAAAATCCGGCCGGGAATTTTCCGCCAATTGCTGCTCCACTTCCCGCCCGTAGCCGCTGCGCACCAGGATGGTACGGCATCCCACGGCTTCCCCGGCGCCCAGGTCGCTCAGTTTGTCCCCCACCACGAAGGAATCCTCCAGGTCGATATGGAGATCCGCCGCCGCCTTCAGCAGCATCCCCGGTTTGGGTTTGCGGCAGTCGCAATCAATTTTGTAAGCGCCCACCCCGGCGGTGGGATGATGGGGGCAGTAGTAGATCGCATCCACCGTTGCGCCCTGTTCCGCAAGCAGGTTCTCCAGGGCGGCGTGGATGAGCGGCAAATCCGCCTCGGCCAGGTAACCCCGGGCGACGGCGGCCTGGTTGGTCACAATAACCACCTTGTATCCCGCCTCGCGGAGCATCCGGATACCTTCGGCTGCGCCTTTGATCAACTTCAGCTGCTCCACTTTGTTGAGATAGTTGATCTCTTCGTTGACGGTTCCGTCGCGGTCTAAAAAAACGCCCTGGTATTTCATTTTAAAATTTTCCTATCCTGTTCCTGCCAATTGCGCGGGGCCTGTTGGGGGCGGGGTTCGTTGGGGGCGCGGCCTGTTGGGGCGGGTCCGTGGTCCGTAGGGGCGAAGCATTCGGAAGAATCGCTGTGCCTTCTTATAGAAATATTTGCCCCGAATGCTTCGCCCCTACGTTCTACGTTCGTCCGTCGTCCATCGCCCGTCGTCCGTTCATCCGCACAATTCTCTTTCCACCGCGCCGCAAATAATGTGCGCGACCATGATGTGGGATTCCTGAATCCGGGCGGTATTGCGGGAGGGGACCATCAGGCAGATATCCACCGCGTCTTTCAATTTGCCGCCGGTTTCCCCGGTAAAAGCGACGGTTTTCAACCCCTTGCGCCGCGCCTCTTCCATGGCTTTCAGCACGTTGGGGGAATTGCCGCTGGTGCTGATGCCTAAAGCCACGTCTCCCGCCTGCCCCAGCGCTTCCACCTGGCGGGCAAACACCCGGTCGAAATGGTAATCGTTGCCGGTGGCGGTGAGGATGGAGGTATCCACGGTAAGGGCGATGGCCGGAAGCGCCTGCCGCTCCATCACGAAGCGGCTGACGAACTCCGCGGCAATGTGCTGGGAATCCGCGGCGCTGCCCCCGTTCCCGAACAGCAGCAGTTTATGGCCGGATTGCAAACTCTCCTTGACGGTCTCGATGATCCGGTTGATGGTTTCCAGGTTTTGCTTCAACAACGCTTGCTTTACTGCGATGCTGGCTTGAATTTCTTCGATGATCTGGTTATGCCGGTTGGTCATGATTTTGCTCTCCAGGTTTGTAAGCCGCGCGTCTCAAAGGTAAATTCCACCACCTGCCCGCCTAATTTTTCCACTTCCCGGGCCACAATATGCTTCTTCTCGAATTCGCAATAGAGCAGCAGGTAACCGCCTCCCCCGGCGCCTAAAATTTTGCCTCCCAACGCCCCGTTCTTGCGGGCGACTTCGTAGAGCTCGTCGATGTGGGGATTGGTGATTTGCCGGGCCATGCGCTTTTTCTGCACCCAGGCCTCGTGCAGCAGCGCCCCGAAATCATTCAGGCGGTTCTGCAAGAGGGCGTTTTTCAGTTGAATGGCGCTCTCTTTGATCTTCTCCATCGCTTCCATTACATCATCATCGCGCTTCTGGTAGTTGCTCACCTGGGTGTCGATGATGTTGGCGGAGAGGCGGGTTCTGCCGGTATAGCAGAGCAGCAGGTGGTATTCCAGCTCGTTGATGGTGTTCCGGTCGATGCGCAGGGGGTTCACGATCACCTTGTCAGCCCCGAATTCGATGAAATTGAACCCCCCGAAGGTGGCGGCGTACTGGTCCTGCATCCCGCCCTTGATGGCCAGCTCCACCCGCTCGATCTGGTAGGCCAGCTCGGCGATCTCGTAATTGGTGAGGGGCAGTTTTTGCCAGTGCATCACCAAACCGATCAGCGCCACCACCATGGTGGAAGAAGAGCCTAACCCCGATCCCGGGGGGGCGTCGCTGTGAATAAAGAAATCGCAGCCCTGCTGCGAGCTCTGGCACATATTCTTCCATACCGCTTTCACCAGGTCCAGTTCTCCGTCGTAGGTTATCTCATCATCCAGCTGATATTTGGCGACGATGTCGTAATCCAGGGAGTGCACCGTCAGCTTGCGCTCTTCATTGGTGCGCAGGCTGCCGTAGGCGTACTTGTCGATGGTGGCGCTGAGCACCACCCCGCCCTTCTCGTCCTTATAGGGAGAGACGTCCGTGCCGCCCCCGCCAAAGCTGATGCGCAAGGGAACCTTGCTCCTGATGATCATAGATGCTCCTCCTTTGCGTATTGTTTGAAGGTGTGAAAGCCCTCCGGGGTACCGATATCCACAAAAAAGCCCTCCGCCGGGTAGCCGGCCAGGGAAAATCCCTTGTCGAGCAGCGGCGGGAAAATTTCCCGCTCCAGGGACAATTTTTTGCGCGGGGGAATGCGCAGAAAAATGTCCGGCTCCAACAGGTAAATCCCGGCGTTGATCAAGCCGGGAGCGTTTTCTCCCGCGGACTTTTCCTTGAAGGCGGCAATGGCGGCGCCGGCGCCTAACAGCACGGTTCCGTACTGGCTGCGATCCGCCACCCGGGCCAGGGCGATGGTTCCCAGGAAATGCTCTTTACCCGATTTAGCCTTCTCATGGAAATTCCGCAAATCCTTTATGTTCAGATTGAAAAAAGAGTCGCCGTTGAGCATCAGGAAGGGGCGGTGAATAAACTCTTCCGCATTTTTGAGCGCCCCGCCGGTTCCCAGGGGCGTCTCTTCCACGGCGTAATGGATGCGGATGCCCCGCTCCTTGCCGTCTTTGAAATGGTCGCGAATCTTTTCCCACATGTAACCGACGCACAAGACCACCTCGCGGACGTCGTACTTCTTCAAATAATTGATCTGGTATTCTAAAAACGGTTTATCCAGCACCGGGGCCATGGGTTTGGGCCGGTCGTTTATCACCGTTTTCAAACGCGTGCCGAGTCCCCCGGCAAGAATCACTGCTTGCATTTTAGTCCCTTAAAATGATTTTAAGCTGCTTCCCTGAATATGATGTTTCGGATCGTTAAAAGCTAAGGCTTTTTTGAGCCTGGAGTATGGGGTATATGGGGTATAGGGGAAGGGAAAAACAAGTCTCTACACCATACCATATATGCCAATTAAGAGTTGACGCTGAAAAACGCTGAATTTTATGATTTTCGCTGAAAACGAATCCACTCATATACCTTATACCCTATACCCTATACCTTATCCCCCCCACCTCATTGGCAATAAGAAACCCGCCGCCCTTTCTGCCCATTGCGGCCCTGCGGGGTTGTTTCGGAAAGACCTCCTGTCTTCGCGGAAATCACTTTGCGGCGGGAATAATCCGTTGCCCTTCCCCATCTCCCACAAACACC
>WYBG01000193.1 GCA_011526015.1 Deltaproteobacteria bacterium
GGCCGGTAGCGCCGGTCGGTGATGTTTTCCACCCCCGCGCTCAGCTTCAGCAGATCCGTCAACTGATAGAGCGCCTTTAAATTGACAGTGTACCAACCCGGCGAATAGGGATTGCCGTCGGCGTCGAGGGCGTACATGTAATCCTTGCCCTGTTCTTCCGGGGCCAGGTCTTTGTAAGCAATCTCGCCGTTATAGACCCCGTACAAATCCGCTTTGAGCCGGCTGCGGGTATAGGTCAGGTGGGTGTCGCCAAACCAGGGAGCGGCGTGGCGCAGGGGCGCGGTGCTGCCGTCGTCTAACTCTTCCTCGCCATGCTGGTAATTGAAGCGCGATAATACGGCAAATCCGGCAGGCAGTTTGATCTCTATTCCGGCCTCGAAACCATAGACATTCGCCTCTGCCGCGTTCTGGATCGCCTGCACCTGGCTCAGTTCCCCGTCATAAAAAATGCTGTCCTGGCCGTTCAAGGTGTAATCCCGCCGCACCATGGCGTTATCCAGCAGGGTGTAATATCCGGCTATATCCAATTTCAGCATTTCGCCGAAGATTTTGCTGAGGCCCACTTCGGCGTTGTAGGCGTACTCCGATTTCAAATCCGGGTTAGGAACCACTACCGAACCGGGTGTAGAGTCGAACACCTTGCCGACGTCATCCACGTTGGGGGCGCGGAAGCCGGTGGAGAGGTTTAGGTTGACCTGCAAACCCGGCTGCGGCTTGTACGCCATCCCTAAGCTGCCGATCAGGGCGCGAGGATCCATGTTGGCGGTGGTGAAGGGGAATTTATAAAAAGTGGTATCGAAGGTGGCGTCCAGGGTTACCTGGTTGAAGCGCAAGCCGCCTTGCAGGGTCAGTTTTGGGCTGGCTTTGTAACGATAGTTGAGGTAAGCGGCGTAAGAATTCCAGGTGGAACCGTCCGGGTAGCGGGAAGGGCCGGGCACGACCGCGCCGGTGGAAATATCCTCATCCTCGCCGGTGGAGCCGACTTTGTTGAGCACTGCCTCCGCCCCGTAAAAAAGGAGATGTTTCTGGTTCCAGACCTTTTCAAAATCGAGGTTGGCGGTGAATACATCCACCGTCTCGGTGCGGTGGCGCAGTTCCGTATCCCGGAAATCCCGGTCGTGGCGGCTTTCTTTGAAGAAATGATAAGCCACCGTGGCGCTCAGGTGGTTGTACCAGCCATTCTGGCCGGAGTGCGCGATATTCAGGGCGTTCATCGACCACACCTGCGGCCCGTAATACCACTCCGCGGAGCGCAGGTTGTCGCCGCGGTAGCGCAGCAGGCGATCATAGCGCGAATAATCGGAAGTGGTGGAATAATGGATGCCGAGGTTGAAATCCCAACGATCGTTCGGTTTGAAGCGGATTTTTTGCATCAGGTTGAGCTGGTGGTAGCCGGTGGGCACTTGTTCCTCGGGATCCGGATTGGTTACGGTGCTGTCCTGCCCGTTGATGGTTTCCACGTATTGCGGGCGCAGGTAATCATCGGGGCCGTCGCTGCCCATTTTCTGGTCGTTAAAGTCGGTATAGGTGGCGCTGCTGACAAAAGCCCACTTCTTGAACCCGTAGCTGATATCGGCGTGCCCGGTTTTCTCGAAATTGGCGGAAGAACTGCGGATGGCGGCGTTGCCGCCTAACAGCGGCTTTTCGCCGGGGGAAAACGCCGGGGTAAGGGTGTAAAAGCTCATCACCGCGCTGATGGCATCGCTGCCGTAGATCACCGAGCCGGGGCCGAAGACCACTTCGGTTCTATCGGTCGCAAAGGGGTCGAGCGAAATGACGTTCTGCAAATTGCCGCTGCGGAAGATGGCGGTGTTCATGCGCACCCCGTCCACCGCAATCAGCACCCGGTTGGCGGCGAAGCCGCGGATCATCGGGCTGCCCCCGCCCAACTGGCTTTTCTGGATGAACACTTCCCCGGAAGCTCCCAACAGATCGGCGGCGGTTTGGGGATTTTGCAGAGTAACTTCCGCCGGCCGGATGCTGATGATCTTGTTGGGAAGATCGCTTTTTTCCTGCTGCCAGCGGGTAGCGGAAATGACCACCTCATCCACCGGAAAGGGGGTTTGTTCCAGGAAGAGAGTAAATTGCATTTCCGCCAGTTGCGCGTAGCTGAACGCCTTCGGTTTGTAACCGACCCGCTCCACGTGGATATTCTCGGCATTTTTGAAGGCGGAAATATCGGCGCGCCCTTTGGCGTCGGTAGAAGCGGAAAGGGGGGGATTTTCACTGTAAATTACGCTTTGCTCCAGGGGCTGATGGGTCTGGCGGTCTTTTATGGTCAGCACCTGGGCATCAAGGGCGATGCTTGCTGCCAGAAGAAGATAAACGTACAGGCCTTTTTCCATAGCTATTTCCTCGTTTTGAAGTTCAAGTCCGTTATCAAGAGGGAATTTCCGGTCCGTAGCGGATCGCTCCCGTTGGGGCAACCGGAAAAGATTCTCTCTCAGGCAAAATACCCGGTGATAGTGCAGCGAACGCGCGGGCAAACCACTCCCTGCGCCGCGGAAAGGAGTCGGCGGCGTCACCGCGGGGGAGTTTCAGGGCGTTCCTTTCCCCCTGCGCGTACCCGCGCGAACGGGGCGCTGCCAAATGGCAAACCGGGTTTATGGCAATATGGCGGAGACTTGAACTTTCGGCGGAGGGGTGGGAGGCGTGCTGGTCCAGGTTTGTAACCTGAAGCGGTAATTCGCCAGCTCTCTTTCCCTCTCAGAACCGGGCGGTTGCGGAGGGACGCGCTGGACAATAAACAGGACGTTGAGCAACTGGTAAAACCTTTCCGTCTGCTGTTTGTGCCGGGAATCTTTCGCAGTCTCCCGTTTCACCAGTTCATCTAAGTTGGCAAAAAGCCCGCTTTCCTTGACGTCCAAAATGCAATAATACCAGGTGGCGTCGCCATGCGATTCCTGGCGAACAATATCGTACATCATGCCGTGGTAACGGAATTCCCGACTGTGGATCCGCTGAAAAGAGGAGTTAGGCTGCTCTTCCAAAGCCCGGGGTATTTTCAGCAGCACCAGCTCGTGCTCGGGAACCCCGGCTTTGATGCGCTGTTTGATTTCCCGGCGCACCTGGTACTGCTGGACTTTGAAAATCGCCAGGTAGCCCAGCGGCTGGAACAGCATAATCAGGAGCAAAAACCAGCTTACACCGTGCATAGGGTGAGAAGTTAGCGAAACTTCCCGATAATTTGCAAGGCTTAATTGCCCGATCAGCCCTGAAGAATGCGCCCATTCAAATTGTTATTAAGTGGTTACTGATCATTTTTAATATTGCTTATACATCTTTGGGGCGTATTTTTCCTGTTCCCGCCAGGAGGGGGATTTTATAAATTACAGA
>WYBG01000194.1 GCA_011526015.1 Deltaproteobacteria bacterium
CAAAGTGGCCTGTATGTCTTACCTCCGCAACGGGTTAATGCAGCAGTTGCGCCGCCTTAAACCGGGCGAGCAGCTGGAACAGGCGCACATGCGCAACCGCCAGATGGTGTCCTCCTGGGTGTACGAACAGGGAAAGGCGGAAAACGTGATCGAGAAGAAAGTGCGCGACGGTAAAACCTACTTTGTGGTCAACGATTACCAAAAGCTGCGGGGACTGTTCGGCCAGTTGCTGCAGGAAGTGCAGCGGATCACCTCCGAGGGCGATTTTGCCGCGGCGCAAAACCTGGTGGAGACCTACGGCGTGAAGGTGGACCCGGAGCTGCACCGGGAAGTGGTGGAACGCTACCGCAAGCTGAACATTGCTCCCTACGTGGGGTTCATCAATCCCAAACTGGTGCCGGTGATGCAGGGCGACCAGATTGTGGATGTGAAGGTAGAATACCCGGATGATTTCAGCGGGCAAATGTTAGAATACGCCCGGGAGTATTCATTTTTGCCGGATTATAATTGAGGCCGCATTTTTATGACCGCGCATCCCCCGCGGTTCCCCAATAGGGTTTGAGTGTTCAAGTGTTCTGGTGTTTTAATAAATGATGTTACGCAGACTTAAAAAAATTAGCCACAGAGCCACAGAGGGCACAGAGAAAATCAAGTATTTATTGAACCTGAGGCTGCGCTGAGAAGCAAAAACGTTAAAAAGGCGATTAAAACTCTGTGTTCTCTGTGTCTTTTGCATGGTGAGTTTATCGAACCATGTGGTAAAATGCGTAACATCAGTTAATAACTGCACCTGAGCTTATGATCGCACGCAAGCACCAAAACACTTGAACACTGTAACACCTGAACACCAGAACGCCTTTAAACTCGGAAATGATCGGTAAACTATTATCCCGCGCGGCAATCGGGCTGGTGCGGTTTTACCAACTCGCCATTTCGCCGTTGTTCCCCCCCAGTTGCCGCTACCTCCCCACCTGCTCGCAGTACACCATCGAAGCGCTGCAAATTCACGGTTTTTTACGGGGAACGTGGCTGGGTATCAAGCGGATCGCCCGCTGCCATCCCTGGGGCGGCAGCGGCTACGACCCGGTTCCGCCGAAAGAACCGCCGGATAAGGCGCAATAGTGTTCATGTGTTCGGGTGTTGTGGTAACGAGCCAGGGGCCAGGAGCCCCAAAGTAAAACACTATAACACAAAAACACTCGAACACCTGAGCACATGAACACTCAAATACCCCCTCCAACCCACTACTCCGCAGCGTTTTTCCTGGCTTCCCACAATATTTCCGCCAGGTGTTTCGTTTTAACGGGAATTTTCTGTCTTCGCAAGTATCCCTCTATGTGCATCAGGCAACTGGAATCGCCGGCGACAAGGTATTCCGCGCCGCTTTCCTGAATCCAGCGGGCTTTGTTTTCCACCATGGCGGTGGAAATTCCGGCGAATTTGACTGCGAAGGTTCCCCCGAACCCGCAGCAGGTATCCGGGCGCTCCATTTCGATGAATTCCAATCCCCGGATAGATTTCAGCAGTTGGCGGGGTTTTTCGGAAATGCCTAACTCCCGCAGGCCGTGGCAGGAATCGTGGTAGGTAACTTTGGCGGGGAAATAGCCATCCCAGCGTTCCAGCCCCAGTACCCCGGTAAGAAATTGGGAGAATTCATACACCCGGGAGCGCTCCCGCTCCCACAGTTCCCGTGCCCGGTGCGAAAGCGGAAGCTCCCCGTAAGCGTGTTTCACCATGGCGGCGCAGCTTCCCGATGGCGCAACGATGTATTCCGCCCCGGCAAAAATATTCAGAAACCGTTCCGCCAGGGGCGCGGCTTCCCGCCAGTACCCGCTATTGAAAGCCGGCTGCCCGCAGCAGGTCTGTTCTTGCGGGTAAATTAGCTCGCAGCCTGATTCCCGCAGGATATTCACCGCCGCAATACCGACTTGCGGATATACCTGGTCGATGAAGCAGGGGATGAAGAGGTGAACGGCAGGGGGCATGGAAATCGTTGACTCGCTATATTGTCAAAGCGCGATCTTGCAATCACTGGCGAACCGCCGCCGCAACGAGTGATAGTCTTGTTACGGCTTGATCAACCGCTGAGAGTATAGTATGGCAATCGGCAGGGAGCAAGTTTTTTTGTCAGCGAAATTCTTCGGCGGGAGCGGCGCTCAATCCCGCTTCATTGAAGATATCCGCCCAGGAATAAAAATGGAAGGTTCTGTCCTCGCTCATGGCCATAAAAAATCCCCGCGGAAAACGGGGATCCAGGGGAACTTCGGTGACTTCGGAGCCGTCGCTGGCCCGGGCGCTGAGGGTCACGATAGAAAGCGTTTTATGGAGGTGGGGATTGCCGGGCTCTCCCTCGCGTTTAAAGACGTGAAAACGATTGGCCTGCTGGTCGGAAACCAGGATGTAGCCGGTGTAAGCATCTTTGCGGTAAATGGAAATACCCTCCCGGTCTTTGGCGAAATTCTCTGTGGCGAACAATGCCAATTCCTGGTGCGCCAGGGGATGGTCGGGATCGGCGTGGTACTTTCGCACCCCGGCAAGTTCATCGCTGTAGTAAATGTAACCGAGCTCGTCATCCACCGCCACGGCTTCGATTTCGCTGTCCCCGCCGCTCCAGTTCCCGAATTCGCGCACTTTTACCGCCTCGATGGTTCCGTCGCCCCCATCTTCTAAGCGGTATTGCCAGAGGTATTTGCCGCTCACCCCGCTCTTCCGGCTAACGATGACAAATACAGTATGATCGGCCGGGCGTTTGAACAACGCCACCCCCATCACCGCGCGGCTGGCCTCGCCGGCAAACATTTTGATTCCCCCGTTGTCCAGGGGAGCCAGGTCCGGGAGGCGAAAAATACGAATTTCCCGGGCATCGCGTTCGGTTACCACCGCAATATCGACCGCCTTGCCCCCTGGTGAAAAACCGTATTCGATATCCACATTGTTGGGGCGTTTCAGCCCCCGCACGGTCTTCCCCGGGATGATTTTTCCGGAAAGGTCGAAGACGTATAACGCGCCGTCGCGATGCTTGTCGGTGCCCAGTACCAGGCTTTGAGCGGGATCTTGCGGGTGAATCCAGATCGCCGGATCGTCGGTATCGTATTTTACAGCTTCCGTCACCACTACCGGTTGAATGGGATTATCGTCGCGGTCCCCCTGGCGATAATGGCAATAATAGAGCGCCAGGGAGAGCAAAACGATCAAGCCGGTTTTGAGAAATGCCGGCGGGGCGGGTATTCGGGGAATTCGGATCGACTTCATGTCTTTTCTCCGGGTAGATTGCGTTGTCACGTTTCTTCCTGAAACCGCCCGCAACCTAAGAAACAGGTATTACCGCCCGGTTAATCCGGGGTTAAATTTGGGAGAATTTGCTGAAACAGGGAGGAGAAGACTCTATTGGCAGGGGTACGTTTGAACTTGGTTGACACAAAAACGCAGGTTGGTCTGGTAAATCCGGATCTATAGATTTTCAGAGAATTATTTGCCCGGCTTGTAGTGCTTCAGGCCGGCTACTGTGAGCCTGGCGATAAAGGCAAAATGATTGAATGGCAAAATAATGTTTGATGTAAGGGTTTGAATCATTTTGCCATGGAATTATTTTGCCGTAGAAATTATTTTTCTG
>WYBG01000195.1 GCA_011526015.1 Deltaproteobacteria bacterium
ATTATCGTTTTACTCAGAATCCGAAAAAAAGGAGTAAATCAGCCATGAAGCAAGAACGTTTTAGCGTCATTATCGACGCAGTGCGCAGCCCCATGGGCGTCAAAAACGGGCAGATGGTGGGAATGCGGATGGATGACCTCGCCGCCCAGGTGATCCGCGGTCTCCTGAAACGCGTTTCCAAATTGCCGGTGGAAAAAATCGATGACGTGATCTTAGGATGCGCCTTCCCGGAAGGTCCCCAGGGAATGCTGTTAGCGCGTTCTGCGGCGGTTTTAGCGGGAATCCCCAAAGAAGCCGGCGGCAAAGTGGTGAACCGTTTCTGCGGTTCCTCCATGGACGCGGTTCACCAGGCCGATTATGCCATTGCGGCAGGCGACGCGGAGGCGGTGATCGCCGCCGGGGTGGAGGACATGATCTCGGTGCCCATGGGCGGGTTCAATCCCAGCTTCCACCCCGAACTGGTGAAGCAGAATTTCTACATCGGCATGGGAGAAACCGCGGAAATTTTAGCCAAAGAGGGCGAAATCAGCCGGGAAGCGCAGGAAGCCTTCGCCATTTCTTCCCATCGAAAAGCGCTCGAAGCCATGAAAAACGGGCGTTTCGATAATGAAATCATTCCCGCTCTCCATAACGGTATTATGATCAAGCATGACGAGGGCCCCCGGGAGCCGGACCCGGAAAAGATCAAATCCCTGAAACCGGCGTTCGATAAGAGCGGAACCATTACCGCCGCCACCAGCAGCCCCATCTCCATCGGCGCGGCGGCGCTGCTGCTCACCAGCAATACCCTCGCCAATGAGTACGGGCTGAAACCGCGCGCCCGGATTCTTTCCCGCGCCATCGCCGGGGTGGATTGGGAACGGATGGGCATGGGGCCGCTGCCGGCCACCAAAAAAGCCTTGCGGAGAGCAAAACTCAATCTCGGCGACGTCGAGGTCATCGAGCTGAACGAAGCGTTTGCCGCCCAATCGCTCTACGTCATCAACAACGGCGGCTGGCCGATGGAAAAAATTAATTTGAACGGCGGCGCGATCGCCCTCGGGCATCCTTTAGGATGCTCCGGCGCGCGCATCCTGACCACCTTGCTGAACGTGATGGAGCAGAAAAATGCCCGTCTCGGCCTGGCGACCATGTGCATCGGTTCGGGGCAGGGCATTGCCACCATCATCGAGCGGATGTGAGGAGGTGAAAAATGACCAATCCGATCAATAAAGTTGCCATATTGGGAACCGGCGTGATGGGAAGCCAGATTGCCGCCCACTTCGCCAATGCCGGCATCCCCGCCCTGGCCTATGACGTTTCCCGGGAAGTCGCCGAAAAAGGCCTCCAAATGGCCGCATCCATAAAACCCGCGGCCTTTTATAATCCCAAATCCGTGAAATTGATTACGCTTTGCAATTACCAGGAGCACCTGCCCTTGCTGCACGAGGTGGACTGGGTCATCGAAGCGGTGGTGGAGCGTTTGGACATCAAACACGATCTCTTCAACAAAATTATTCCGCACCTGAAGCAGAAAACCATCATCAGCACCAACACCTCCGGGTTATCGCTGGCGGAAATGGCCCGCGACCTGCCGGAGCCGTTCCGCAAGCACTTCCTGGTCACCCACTTCTTCAATCCCCCGCGCTACATGCACCTGCTGGAGATCGTTTCCACGGAAGAAACCCTGCCGAAGGTGGTTCACACCGTGGTAGAATTCTGCGAGAACGTGTTAGGGAAAGGGATTGTGTACGCCAAAGATACCCCGAATTTCATTGCCAACCGCATCGGGGTGTACGGAATGATGAAAACCCTGGAGATTGCCCGGCAAATGAAGTTAGGGGTGGATGAGGTTGACGCCCTCAGCGGTCCGCTGCTCGGCCGCCCGCAAAGCGCCACCTTCCGCACTGCGGACCTGGTGGGACTGGATACCCTGGCGCACGTGGCTAATACGGCGTACGAGAAATGCCCCAACGACGAAGCGCGGGAAATCTTCCGCATCCCGGATTATTTGCGGAAAATGCTCGAAAACCGCTGGTTAGGGCAAAAAACCGGCCAGGGGTTCTATCAAAAAGCCGGCAAGGAGATTCTGGCGCTCGATCTGGAGATTTTCGAATACCGGCCTCTCCGGAAACCCAAATTCGACGGGATACGCGCGGCGAAACGCTATCATCGCAGCGCGGCCAAAATTCAGGCGCTGGCTTATAATCCCGACGCCGCCGGCAAGTTTGTGTGGGAAATTCTGGCGAACACCCTGATTTACAGCGCCAACCGCATTCCCGAAATCGCCGATGACGTGGTCAACATTGATAACGCCCTCAAATGGGGGTTCGGCTGGGAATCCGGCCCCTTTGAAATCTGGGACGCCCTGGGCCTGGGAAGGTCGCTGGAGCGCATGAACGCGGAGAACAAGAAAGTTCCCGCGTGGGTGGAAGAGATGTACCGCAACGGCCATCGCGCATTTTATCGAACCGAAAAGGGGCATCGTTCTTTTTATGACTTGCAGCGCAAAGAGCCGCAGCCGCAAGCGGAGAGCCATAAAGTGGTTAGCCTGGCTTTGGAGAAAGAGAAACGGCGGGTTCTCAGCGAAAACTGGAGCGCCAGCCTGCTGGATTTAGGAAGCGGGGTGCTCTGCGCGGAATTCCACAGCATTGCCCAGCCGGATTTGAACCCCCTCGACCCGGGCATGTTCGACATGATGGCGGAAGCGCTGGAAATCATCCCCAAAGACGGCTACAAAGGGCTGGTGATCGCCAACCAGGCGAAGCATTTTTCCGCGGGCGCCAACCTGGCCCTGGTGCTGGATTTGTGCAAGAAGAAGGAGTGGTCGGCCATCGATGCGCTGAGCAAGAATTTCCAGGACATCGGGCAGAAATTGAAATTCGCGCCCTTCCCGGTGGTTAGCGCCCCGTTCAGCCTGACCTTAGGCGGCGGGTTCGAGGTCGCCGCCGCCGCCGACCGCATGGTTGCCGCGGCGGAATTATATACCGGCGCGGTGGAGGTCGGGGTAGGGCTGATTCCCGGCGGCGGGGGAACCCTGCGGGTATTGTTGAATTTTATCAGGATGATGGAAAAGAAGCGCCCCGGCCCCTTTCCCCCGGCGCAGAAAGCGTTCGAGACCATCGGCTACGCCAAAGTGTCCACATCGGCGGCGGAAGCGATCATGTTAGGATACCTGACGCCCCGGGATCGCATCGTGATCAACCCCCGGCACTTGATTTATGAAGCCAAACAGGCGGTTCTGGAGATGGCCGAGGGCTATCATCCTCCCCGGCCGGCAACGGAGATTTACCTCCCCGGTGAAGGGGGGCGGCTGGCCATCGAATCGTTCCTGGAAGGGTTTATGAGGCAGGGAATTCTCAGCGAGCACGACCGCCTGATCGGGCAGAAATTAGCCTACGTGCTCACCGGGGGCAGCAAAGCAGCCTTTAACGCGGCGGTAGATGAGCAGTATATTCTGGACCTGGAACGAGAGGTCTTTGTGAATCTTTGCCAGGAAAAGAAGTCTCAGGAGCGCATGGAACACATGCTGAAAACCGGCAAGCCGCTGCGGAATTAACTATACTGCGCAAGGGCGTAATCGGAGAGTGGGAGAAACGGAGAATGGGAGATGCAAGTCTCCGTTTCTCCCGCTCTCCCATTCTCCGTTTCACCTTTTCAAATTCTTACAGGTCAGCAATATTCTCCATGATCCATTCGATGGGATCTTTTCCCGCGGGGCGGGGGCGGCGCAGCCCCGAACCGGGACGCGGGCGGGGAAATTGGTAGCCGTTCAAGGGCGTAAGGAAAGGTTTGGGCTTGCTTTCCCGCAAGTCCGAACCTTCCGGCCGGTAGGGCAGCAGGTGGTACGAAGCGCGGTAAAGACGCTGAAAAGCGGGGGAATTCTTTCCTGATTTTGAATATTCTTCGATTGCGATTCTTATTGGAGCCGAATCTCCGGCGCTTTCAGCAGCACGATTTTCCCGACGGATTTCTGCCGCCAGGTCCCATATCCGGATGCTGCCGTCGCGGGAGCCGGAGAAGAGCCGCTCTCCCGCGGAATCGAAAACCGCGCTCCATACTTCCCGCCCGTGCCCTTTCAACACCGCCAGCTCCCGGCCCGCGGCGGCGTCCCACAAACGGATGGTTTTATCCTCGGAGCCGGAAGCGAGATATTTCCCATCGGCGCTGAAAGCTGCTCCGAACAGCGCCGCGGTGTGCCCGGAGAGGGCGGCGATTTCCCTGCCGCTGCGAGCGTCCCAGAGAAAGACGCGGTAATCCCGCGTTCCGGTCGCCAAAAGCTGCCCCCCGGGGCTGAAGGCGGCCACCCAGAAATCGTTGCCCGGTTTGGAGAAAGCGTGCAGCGCCCGCCCGCTTTCCAGGTCCCAGATTCGCCAGCTATTATCGCCGGAAACCGACAGCAATTCACGGCCTCCGGCGGCGAAGGCCAGCGCGACCACGTCGCCCTTGTGCCCGTTAAGAACCCGGATTTCCCGCCCGGTTGCGGCGTCCCACAATCGCATGGTGCGGTCGCGGGAGCCGGAAGCCAGGCGGGTTCCCCCGGGGCTGAAGGCGAGGCTGTACACGTCGCTGGTATGCCCGGCCAGCTTCGCCATCAGTTTACCGCTTTCCGCGTCCCACAGTCGCAGGGTATGGTCGCGGGAGGCCGAGGCGAGGCGTTTTCCGTCCGGGCTGAAGGCCAGCGCCAGCACCGAGCTGGTATGGCCGGTCAGCACCGCGGTTTCGCTCCCGCCGGAAAGTTCCCAGAGGCGGATGGCGGAGTCGCGCGACCCCGAAGCCAGCAGGCGATTGTCCGGGCTGAGCGCCAGGCAGAGCACGTCGCGGCTGTGCCCCGCGGAGACCGCCTGGCAAATCCCGCTCTCCACCTCCCACAATCTGATAGTATAATCCAGCGAGCTGCTCGCCAACCGTTTGCCGTCGGGGGAGAAGGCCACCCCGGTGATCTCGTTGTCGTGGCCGGGAAATTCCGTTAACAAATCGCGGGATTGAACGTCCCACAGGCGCACGATTCCGTCTTTTGCGCCGGAAACCAGCCGGCGGCCGTCGGGGCTGAAGGCGAGGCTCAAAACCGCGCTTTCCTGGCCGGGTAACACTGCGATTTCCGCGCCGGTTTCGGGATTCCAGAGGCGGATTTTACCGTCCGTCCCGCCGGCGGCCAGCTCGTTCTCCCCGAACGCCAGGGCTTGAACCATTCCGCCGGGCGAAGTTCCCCCGAGCTTCATTATCTCGCGGCGGGTCTTTGCGTCCCATACCCGCACGCCGCCGTCTTGCAGGCCCGCGGCCAGCCGGTTGCCGTCGCGGCTGAAGGCCACCGCCAGCGCCGCCGCGGGGTGTTCCGGCAGCGCCGCTAACAACTCCTTTTTTCGCGCGTCCCACAAACGCACGGTTTTATCCATTCCCGCGGAAGCGATCTTGCGGCCGTCGGGGCTGAAGGCCACGCTGAATACCGCGCCGGCGTGCCCGGAGAGCGCGGCCAGTTCTTCCCCGCTGTCGCCGTCCCACAAACGCAGGGTATTATCCGCCGCACCGGAAACGATGAGCTTGCCGTCGGGGCTGTAGGCCACGCTGTAGGCGGCGCTGGTATGCCCGGAAAGTGGGGCAATCTCCTCCCCGCTGGCCAGGTCCCAGCGGCGAATTTTCCCCTCGATGCTGGCGCAGGCCAGCGTCTGGCCATTTGGATGAAAAGCCAGCCCGTAAAGGGCGTTTTTGGATCCGACGGGAGAAATCCAGAGCTCCCGGAAGGCCAGGGAATAAAGCTCCGGGGAGTTCAGGCGGTTCAAAACCTCCGGCGACAGTTGGTGGGGGCCGGTATCGCGGTTCAGGGCTTCCAGGGTGTAGAGCCAGGCTTTTTGGTAGCTCTCGGCGGTTCTACTTTCCTCCGCTTCGGAAAGGGCGGCGCGGGCTTTTTCGTCCAGCGTTTGCGCCTGCCGGTAATTTTCCAGGAATGCCCTTTCCCGGGCCTCCCGGTTCAATTTGAAAATAATTCCCCCGGCCAGCAGCAACATCGCCGCTATGGTGAATAGCGCTTTTCCGGGAAGTTTTTTTCGGGGTGGTTCAGGGGGATTTCCGGTCGATAATGGCATACGATTCTCCGGGCGAGGGAATGATGGGTGAACGATACGGATAATTTTTAATTGCCAATTGCCAATTGCCAATTGGCAATTAAATATGGCGGTTAGCCGAGTTACAGAGACAACATATTCGGCCAGGATTCGCCGAATTTTCAGCGCCAAAGTAGAAAAATTTAGCGCGGGTGCGCAATCGAAATTGTGCCTGAACGCAAGGGAAACGGCAGGTTTTTGTTCAGAACTATAGAAATCAATCGCTTAAGCGTGTGAGATGTCACACTAATTCAGTTCCGGTGGATCATAAATTTGGCCTTTAATTTACAGGGTGCTCCCCCGGAGTAGGCGAGAGAAATTTTAACTGACGATACAAATCGAAAATGGGCAGTTTGAATTCTAAGCGGCATGATGAAGCGCAATTGGCATACCCGGTCATTGCCCTGGGAAAATCTTCCACGAATCTTTTAGGGGTGATCCGCGCTTTCGGCAGAAGAGGCATACCGGTCTATACCCTCAGCAATTCCCATCCGAAAACTTCCTGCATTCGCAGCCGCTACATCCGGGAGCGGCGCTTCATCCCGCAATGGAAAGCGGATGATTTGCGACAAAGCTTGCTGCAATTCGGGGAAGCGCTGCCGGAATCCGAAAAAATCGTGGTCTTTCCCAGCAACGACGTGTCCCTCCTGACCTATAGCAGCGTTCGGGAAGCGCTTCCGGATAAATTTGCCGACAGCGTCCCTTCCCGCCGCCTGGTGGAATTGAGCCTGTTCAAGGATAAATTCTACGATTACGCAAGCGCCCGGAATCTTGCCCATCCCAAAAGTTACCGGATGGAATTTCTGCAGGAGCGGGAAGATCGCCTGGAAGAGTACCTGCCCTTTCCGTTCGTGCTGAAACCGGTTTTATCGCACAGCTTTGTGGAGCGATTTCAGAAAAAATTGTTCGAAGTGAGCAACCGCGAGGAGTTTCATCGCTATTCGCGCATGCTCGCGGATTTGGGAATCGAAATGCTGGCCCAGGAACTGATTCCGGGGGACTACTATTACATGGTATATTTTTATGTCAGCAAGGACCGCCAGACGTGCGCAGCGGCGGGGTTCCACAAGGTGCGGCAAACGCCCGCGGATTACGGGGTAGGTTCTTTAGTGGAGAATTATTGGGATGAAGCGCTGGTCTCCCGAACCATGGAACTGGTTCGCGACCTGGAATACACCGGCATCGGGGAGGTGGAATACAAGTATGATACGATTGAGAAACAGTACAAAATATTGGAGATCAACGCCCGCTCCATTACCTTCAACCGCCTTTCCGCCTATATCGGCATGGATTTGGAGTATCTCGCCTACCTGGACGCCATCGGGGCGCTGGTTTCCCCGCAAAAGCTGACTCCCCGGCCAATAACTGCCCGTTGGATGGATTTCACCCAGGATTTCATTTCCCTGCTGCAATTAAAAAAGGAGCGGAAAATTACCCTGCCGCAAATCCTGCACTCTTATAAAAATTTAAAGTTGGACGGCTATTTTGCCTGGGATGACTGGTCTCCCTTTCTCCACGAAAGCTGCCAGTTCGTCAAAGCCGGGTTTCATAGAATCTGGCGGAATTCGCGGTAGAAGTGAAAAGTGAAAAGTAAAAAGTAAAAAGTGAAAAGTGGAAAGTGGAAAGGAAGAGAGTATAAACGGGGAGTTGCTGATTTACCTTTCACCTTTTTCCTTCTCAATCAAAATGCGGTCATTTCCCGCACTTCGTTGAAGCGCGATTCGATATCCTGCCGGGTGATGGATTTCAAGCGGTTGAAGCTGAAATCTTCCACGGTAAAGGAGGCGGCCACGGTTCCGTACACCACCGCTCGCCGGATATTCAGCTCGTCGATGTCCTCGCAGGTGGCCAGGTATCCCAAAAATCCCCCCGCGAAGCTGTCCCCCGCGCCGGTGGGATCGACGACTTTCGGAACCGGGTAAGCGGGGGCTAAAAAATATCCCTTCCGGCTCACCAGCACCGCTCCATGCTCTCCCTTTTTGATCACCACCGCCCGGGGACCCTGCTCTAACAGCAGGTTGGCGCTTTCCAGCATATTGAACTTGTTGGTCAGCTCCCGCAATTCTTCATCGTTCAGGATCAACACGTCCACTTTTTCGATGAGCTGCATCAGCAGTTCCCGCGCCCCGCTGATCCAGAAATTCATGGTATCCAGCACCGAGAGGGCCGGTTTCTCGATCTGCGCCAGCACGTCTAATTGCAGCTCCGGGGCGATATTGGCCAGGAAAATCAACCTGTCTTTTCGATACGCTTCGGGAATTGCGGGGCGGAAATTCTGGAACACGTTCAAGTGGGTAAACAGGGTGTCGCGCTGGTTCATGTTCTCTTTATAGCGCCCTCCCCAGCGAAAGGTCTTCCCATCGGTTACCCTCAAACCGGTAAAATCCACCTCCCGCTCTTTCAAAAATTCGATGGTGGAGAAGTCGAAATCTTTCCCCACCACCCCCACCACATCTACCGGGGAGAAAAGACTGGCCGCGGCGCTGAAATATAACGCCGAGCCGCCGGGAGAATCCTGCGCTTTTCCGTGGGAAGTCTCCACGGTATCCAGGGCAATCGAACCGACCACTAATACCGGCATGGTGTTCTCTCCGTTTTGAAGGGTTAAGATCGTATTGCGTAATGCCTATTGCGTAACAAAAACGCAATACGCAATACGCAATACGAATTACGCATTACGTTTCACATCCGCTCCGGCGCGGAAACGCCCACGATGCGGAAGCCGTTGCCCAGCACGGTTTTGACCGCCAGGCAGAGGCCCAGCCGCGCCCGGGTGAGGGCTTCGTCCTCGGTGATCACCCGGCATTCGGTGTAAAATTTGTGGAAAGCGGTGGATACTTCCGATAAGTAGAGCGGCAGCAGGTGCGGCTCGTAATTGAGGGCGCATTTGTAAACCGTTTTGGGAAACTCGATCAATTTTTTGATCAGTTCCAATTCGCTCTTTTCCCGCAATGGAGCAAACTGCGACTCCGAAAACCCGGTTTTACCTTCGTAGCGAATGCCCTTTTCCTCCGCATTGCGCAGAATGCTGCATATCCGCGCGTGGGCGTACTGGTTATAATAGACCGGGTTTTCGTCGGAGTGGGTTTTGGCCAGCTTCAAATCGAAATTCAGGTGGCTTTGCATGCTGCGCATCAGGAAAAACCAGCGGGTGACGTCCCCGCCCGCTTCGGCGATCAGCTCGTCGAGGGTAACGAAATTGGCCTTGCGGGTGGACATTTTCACCTTTTCAGTCCCCTCCATCAGGGTGACGAACTGGTGGATCAGCACTTTAACTTTGGAGGAATCGTAACCCAGCGCCTGCAGCCCCGCCAAAACGTCCGGGTAGGTGGCGATGTGATCGGCGCCGAATATATCCACCATGATTTCGAACTGGCGCTGAAATTTGACGATATGGTAGGCGATATCCGGCAGGCGGTAAGTCGGCTCCCCGCTGCTTTTGACGATCACGCGGTCTTTTTCCAGCC
>WYBG01000196.1 GCA_011526015.1 Deltaproteobacteria bacterium
CCAATTAAGAGTTGACACTGAAAGACGCTGAATCTTATGATTTTCGCTGAAAACGAATCCATTTTTGACCATTTTTGCATAGGTTTGTCATAAAAATCAGCGTATATCTGCGTCAAAAATCCAACTCTTAATTCGCATAATTACTTAACCAGTTATAAGGTCTATTACATCACCAGTTTATAACCGATCCCGTGAACTGTCAGGATGTGCCGGGGATGGGCGGGATCTTGCTCGATGCGCTTGCGCAATTTGAGGATAAAATTGTCCACCGTGCGGGTGGTGGGATATTCCTCGTAGCCCCACACCTGGTTTAACAGGTCATCGCGACTGACGGTCTGCCCCTGGTGCTGCCATAAAAATTTCAGAATTTCGAATTCTTTGTGCGACATCGCCTCCGGCTGCCCGCCCAGGAAAGCATCGTAAGTGGAAAAATCCACCTCCAGACCGCCGATTTTGACGCGCGCACCCCCGCCGGAGCCGCCGCGCTCTTCCACCCGGCGCAGCACCGCCTTGATGCGCGCCAGCAACTCCCGCAGGCTGAAGGGTTTGGTGATGTAATCATCCGCGCCCAACTCCAACCCCAGCACTTTGTCGATCTCCTCGCCTTTCGCAGTCAGCATGATTACCGGGGTGGCAATCCCCTTCTCCCGCGCTTTTTTACAAACGTCGAAACCGGACATCTTCGGCAGCATGACGTCGAGGATGATCAGATCGTACTGGTTTTCCAGAATTTTTTGCAGCCCGATCGCGCCGTCCTCCGCAAAATCCGCTTTGTAACCCTCGAATTCCAGGTTGTCTTGCAACCCCAGCCGCATCTGCGGCTCGTCTTCTACGATGAGAATTTTGGGCATGATTCCTCCGGTGTTTGTTGAGTGCCTAAAGTGTCTAAAATGTCTAAAGTTGCTGGAAATCCAACCTGGGGATTGACTTTTAATTGCCAATTGCCAATTGTCAATTGTCAATTGGTAATTGGACACTTCGAAACACCAGCCGGAACCGGCTTCCCTTTCCCGGCTGGCTTTCCAAAACCACCCGCCCCCCATGCGCGTCCATGATGTGCTTCACCAGCGATAACCCCAGCCCGCTGCCTTTGGTGTTGTGCACCAGCGCGCCGGAAACGCGGTAAAATTTCTCGAAAATCTTCTGCCGGTGCTCCGCAGCAATGCCGATGCCGCGATCTTCTACCTCCACGTAAACCGCCCCGTCTTCCCTGCCGGTTCTGATGCGTACGTATTTCTCTTTATCGCTGTACTTCACCGCGTTGTCCAGCAGATTGATCAGCGATTCCGATACCGCTTCCGCGTCGGCGAGCACCGCCGGCAGCGCGGAATCGAAATCGGTTTCCAGGGCAAAGCCCTCGTTCTTGAGATGAAACTGGTAGTTATCCAGCACCTTGCCGGCGATCTCGTTCAGGTTAACATTGCTGAAATGGTATTCTTTACGCCCCGCTTCGATGCGGGAGAAATTCAGGATATTGTTCACCAGGTGGGTCAGCCGCTCGGTTTCCTGGCCGATGATCTTGTAATACTCCTGTTTTTTCTCTTCCGTGCGCACCCGCCCCATTTCCAGGGTTTCGCTGAACATGCGGATGAGCGACAGCGGGGTGCGCAACTCGTGGGAGATATTGGAGACGAAATCGGATTTCATCTGCGCCAGATCCACCTCCCGGCGTACGTTGCGGTACACGAACCATACCCCGGCGATTAACAGCGCATCCAGCAGCAGGATGAAAGCAAGGTTCCAGCGCGAGCGGTTGCGCGCCAACTCCGCAATGGTTTCTCCCCGGGGGTAAATCCCCAGGGAAAACCGGGGAAACAGCCAGAGCAGCTTGGTTTGCTCCGCGTCCCCGCTAACCTCGCCTCCGGCAGGATAAATCGCCTGGCGCTCTTCCCCGTGGTAAACGGCCAGGTAAAAACGCTCTCCGGCGACCTCTTCCAGTTTAGGCGTTAAAACCTGGCTGATAAAATTATTCGGCTCTAAAACCAACCCGGCGATACGAAAAGGCAAATCCTTTCCGAAATCCCCCAACGCAAACAACAGCGCCACGGATTGATTATCCGGATTCCGGGCGGTCGTGACAACCACCGGTTCGATTTTCCGGTAACCGGCCTGCCGGTAACGCTCTAACTGTCCGGGAAGACTCTTTTGCGACTGAAGGGCGGAACGAAGGTCGCCGGGCAATTGCCGGATTTCGGGGCTGCTTTCCGGGAGCGCAAAAAAACTCAAACTCTCCATCGTGGAATCGGCCAGGAGAACCGCCTGGACGGCGCGATTGTTGGCGACGAACTCGTCCAGCCGGTGTTGCAAGGCCTCCCCGGCCGATTCCCGGTAAGCGGCGCTTACGCTGCTCACCCAGCTATTGGCCACGTCCCAGGAATATTGATTGATGGAAAAGAGGATGGTTTCCAACTGCTGGCGGTAAATCTCGCCGAGCATTTTTTCATTTTCGTTCAGGGATTTCAGCTCATAAATGCTGTAAAACAGGGCCGGGAGCAGCACGATAATTAGCAGCGTCAGCGCGATTTTCCGCAGCGGGGAAAATTTGTTCAATTCGGTACACCTTGTTAATCCGACGTTACCTAACGCAGTAATATATAGGAATGAATGATTTCAGGAAAGTTAAAACTTGTCATGGAATGTCACGAAATGTCATCAAAACAGTGTTCAAGTGTTACAGTGTTTTAGTGTTTTAGTGCGAAGGTTCCCCAAAACACTATCGCACTTGAACACTATAGCCCCCAAACACTGCTTTAACTTCCCCCTGCCTGCCCGGCTGTTTTCGGTTCTTTACAATCTCAATAGAATGCTGTATATTGGAAACGTATTTTATTTGCGAAAACCGTGCTTAACAGGAGCAATTGAATAATGAGAGTTTTAAGCATTCCTTATAGCAACGACTTATTAGTGGCCACGGGACAAACTCCCGAAGCCCTTGAGCAAGAGTTGCGATTTTGGCTGGCGGTTAAGCTTTTTGAGCTTCGCCGGGTTTCGCTCGGCAAGGCGGCAGAATTGGCGGGAATGCATAAATTCCGCTTCCTCGATGAATTAGGCCGGTTGAAACTTCCCGTTATCAACCTGGAGGATGATCAGTTCCAGGACGAATTGCATGATTCGTGAAAAGGTGACCGTAGCCGATAGCGGGCCGCTTATCGCATTGGCCCGCATTGATCAACTTGGCCTGTTGCCGCAACTTAGTTCCAGAATTTTGATACCGCAGGCGGTCTGGGATGAAGTAACCATTCATGGTGGCAGCGCGTCAGGCGCGAAAGAGATCAGCGAGGCAAGCTGGATCGAAATTCAGACCGTTGATCCCTTGTTGGTTGAACCGATCATCATCCTTGTCGATCGCGGTGAGGCCGAAGCAATCGCGCTTGCCCGTACCATACCCGATTCTGTATTGCTTATTGATGATTCCCGTGCACGCCGGGTTGCAGAACGACTGGGCTTAAGACGAATTGGAACGGTGGGCTTGCTCCGAAGAGCTAAACAAGCCGGATTCATCAAGCGACTGAGACCTCAACTCGAAAAGTTGCAAGCGAACGGCATCTATATTCGGCAAGAATTAATAGATGCGGTTCTCAAGGAAGTTGGCGAATAAAAACACTATCACACTTGAACACCCTGCCTGGGATACGGCAGGCATAACACCCAAACACTGCCTTAATTTCCCCCCGCTTTTACCCGGGTCCACACCCGGTCGTAGAGTTTCACCTTCTCGCCGATGTCTTCGATAAACTGTAATTTTCGGATAACCTCATCAGGAGGGTAAATATCCGGGTTACCGCGGGTCTTTTCATCCAAATAGAGCAAGGAGGCTGCGTTCGGCGAGGCGTAATGGGTGAAGTTGCTCAGGATCGCCCCGTTCTCCGCATCCAACAGAAAATTGATGAACACCTCCCCGGTGAATTGGTTGGGCGCCCCGGCAGGAATGGCGAGGTTGTCGGTCCAGATGATCGAGCCCTCCCGGGGAAGCAGGTAGCGAATGGCCGGGGCCTCGTTCTGCCCCATCAGAATGTCCCCGTTGTAATTATGGATCACCACCGCGTCGCCGGAGACCAGCAGCTCCCGGGCCGTGGAAGTGCCGGTGTAAGCCAGCACCCGCTTGCGCTGCGCCATCAGCAGATCCTGCGCCGCCTGCAGTTCCTGGTCAGCGGTGGTGTTGACGGAATATCCTAAATAGATCAGCGCCGCGGCGATGGTCTCCCGCTGGGCGTCTAACATGGTGAAGGGACCCAATGAATATTCCGGGTCGAAAACGATCTTCCAGGTATTGAGATCGCGATTCGCCGGGTCCAGCAGATCGCTGCGCACGCCTAACCCCATGGTGCCCCACTGGTAGCAGACCGTATATTGATTGTCAGGATCGAAAGGCAGGCTGGCGAAAAGCGGGTTCAAATTTTTCAGATTGGGAATGTTCGCCTTGTTCAAAGGTTGCAGCAGGTTCTGCTGGCGCATCACCGCTACCGCGTAATCGGTGGGAACGATCACGTCATACTGCCCGATTCCCCCGGCCTGTAATTTCGCCAGCATGGCCTCGTTGTTATCATAATAATCGATCACCACCTTGACCCCGTACACTTCTTCGAATTTTTTGGCCAGTTGGGGATCCAGGTAATCAGGATAAATAAACAGATTCATGGTTTTCCCCAACTTACTGCGATCCACTTCCAGATTGTAGGCGGCGATGGTCCCGCTTTGCGGGGCGTGATCTTTTTTCTCTCCCGCGCAACTCGTTAGAGCTGCACCGAAGAAGAACAAGGCTATCGAAAATAGATAAATTCTAACCATTCGCTCATTCCTCGAAGGTTTATGGCAAAATAATTGAACGGCAAAATTATTTTAAATCATTTTGCCATTGAATTATTTTGCCGATGTTTTTCACCCGGCTTGTGGAGAATTTTCAGCCCGGCGTACAACAGCGCCAGGGTGGCCAGCAAGATCAGGGTGGAGAGGGCGTTAATATCCGGGGTGACGCCGCGCTTGACCATGGCGTAAATGCGCAAGGGCAGCGTGGAAGTTCCTACCCCGGCGGTAAAATAGGTGATCAGAAAATCGTCCACCGAGAGGGTAAAAGCGATCAACGCCCCGGCGATGACGCCCGGGCGCGCCAACGGCAGGATAACCCGGTAGAGCGCCTGGAAGGGGGTGGCCCCCAAATCGCGCGCCGCCTCGATAACGCTGTGGGGAAAATCCTGCATCCGGCTCTTGACCACGAACGCAATAAATGAGATTTGGAAGGCAACGTGCGCCAGGATGATAGAGAGATACCCCAGGGTGAGGTTGACCACTACGTAAAACGCCAGCAGGGCAATCGCCATGATAATGTCCGGAATGATAATGGGCAGATAAAACAATGCCTCGATCAGGCGTTTGCCGGGAAACTCGTAGAGGTGCATCCCGATCCCTAACAGCGCGCCAAGAACTACCGAGACCGCGGTGGCGGAAAGGGAGACGAGGAGGGTATTTTTCAGCGCCGCGCCGGTTTCCGGGCTGGTGAAGAGCTGCACGTACCACTTCAGGGTAAAACCCTGCCAGGTGAGCATCAACCGGGAATCGTTAAAAGAGTAAACCACTAAAACGATGGCGGGCAGATACAAAAAAATCAGCGCGAAATACAGGATAACACGGCGTTCGAGTGTATTCATCATCATTTAAGTTGAAACAGAGTTTCACCTGTTCGCTCGTTGCTAAACAGAGTTTAGCAACGGGGAGAGCATTCGCTAATTCATTGCCAATAGTTAAACCCTGAAAAGGGTAACACAAAATTGGCAATTACCGAATGCTCTCACAGGAGTTAATGTTCCTGCCCTGCTCCTATAATTGGCAATTGACAATTGCTAATTGGCAATTTTGTCCTGCTCCTGCTATAACACCCGCTCCTCCCCCACCCTGCCGGCAAACCGGGCATAGATCAGCAGCGCCAGCAGCACCATGCTCATCAGGCAGATCGCCAGGGCGGAGCCGAAGGGCCAGTCCCGCGCCTGGAAAAACTGGTTCTGGATCAAATTGCCCACCATCAGGGAGTTGGCCCCGCCCAGCAGGTCCGGGGTGATGAACGCGCCTAACGCGGGAACGAACACCAGAATGCTCCCCACCAGCACCCCGGCAATGCTCTGGGGGAAAATGATTCGCCACAGGGTTTGCCAGCGGTTGGCCCCCAAATCCCGCGCCGCTTCGATCAGGCGGCGGTCCAGGCGCTCCAGCGCGGCGTAGATCGGCAGCACCATGAAGGGCAGGTAGGTGTGCGCCAGCCCGATCAGCACCGCCGGCTCGTTGAACATCAGCGAGAGCGGTTCATCGATGACCCCGGCGGTCAGCAGTGCGGTGTTCAGCAATCCCTGGCGGCGCAAAATCACCATCCAGGCGTAATTTTTGATCAGCAGATTCATCCAGGAGGGGATGATCACCAGCATCAGGAAAATAAATTGGCGTTTGCCGGCCATCTGGCTGATGGAAAGCGCCACGGGATAGCCGATCAGCAGGGAAAACAGCGTGGTCAGCAGCGCCAGTTTGAGGGAGCGCAGCAAAATGGCGAGGTAGAGCGGATCGAGGATGCTGGCATAGTTTTTCAAAGAGAACGTGAATTCGATCTCGCCGTAGGCCCCCCGGCTCAGGAAACTGTACAGCAGGATAATTACCAGCGGCGCCAGGAAGAACACGCTGAGAAAAGCCAGCGCCGGCCCCACGGTGAGAGAAACGTTTTGGAAATCTTTTTTCGACATACCGGATAACGTTCCCATTGAAAAGCATGCTGAAGCGTGGCCATTTAAGATTGCCACCCCGGCTACCGTCCTTGCTAACTGCTCCCGTCACCTGGCAAGTACACGATATCCGCCGGGTCGATATGCACGTAAACCCGCTCTCCCGCTAACAGACTCTCCGGCTCCCCCCGCCCGATGGCCTGCGCCAGTAATTTCGTCTCCCCGATCTGCACGTCGCACTCTAATTCCGGCCCGGCGTAGCGCAGCCGGGTGAGCACGCCCTCGAAGACGTTGGTTTCATGCTGCGGGCGATGGCGGTGCAGGGCAATCTTTTCCGGGCGCACCAGGTAGGTAGCTTTCTCCCGGTTTCGTGGAAAATTTTTTTGCGCTACTTGAAGGATTAAAGAATGGTTCAACACGATACGCAGAGACGCCCGGTCGAGCGGTCTTGCCTCCACGATGTTGGAGAATCCCAGGAATTCCGCAATAAAGCAGTTTACCGGGCGATTGTACACCTCCTGCGGGGGGCCGACTTGCTCGAAGACGCCTTCATTCATCACCGCCAGGCGGTCGGACATTACCAGCGCCTCGGTCTGGTCGTGGGTGACGTGCAGGAAGGTAATCCCCACTTCGCGTTGGATTTTACGCAGCTCATCCTGCATGGCCAGGCGCAAATTTTTATCCAGCGCCGCCAGGGGTTCATCTAAGAGCAGAATGGCGGGGCGGTTGACGATAGCCCGCGCCAGCGCCACCCGCTGCTGCTGCCCGCCGGAGAGCTGGCGGGGATAACGGTAAGCCTCCTTCGTTAAACTGACCAGTTCCAGCGCCTCCCCGGCCCGGCGGCGGATTTCATCCTCCGGCGTTTTTTTCATTTTCAAGCCGAAGGCCACGTTGTTAAAAACAGTCAGGTGCGGGAACAGGGCGTAGTTCTGGAATACCGTATTCACGTTGCGGCGTTCCGGCTCTACATCTTTCACGCTTTTTCCTTCCAGGATGATCTCCCCGGCGTCGGGCTTTTCAAAACCGGCAATCAGGCGCAGGAAGGTGCTTTTGCCGCACCCGGAAGGCCCCAGGATGCAGATGAACTCTCCCTTGCGAAAGGATTCGCTGGCGTTCCGCACCGCCACGACGTCGCCAAATTTCTTTGTGAGGCCGGAGACGGTCAGGATATCTGGAGGATTGCTTGTGCTCATAGAGTTATTTGTATTTCGTATTTCGTATTGCGTAAAACGTAATGCGTAAAACGTAATTTCTCGTTCTCTACGCAATACGCATTAGAAGTTACGCATTACGAGTTACGCATTACGCCCGTTCTGCCTCTCCCTCGTCCGTTCTCAAAAATTATCTTTGAAATAAACGCGGGAAATTTTACTTTCCCCCTGCTCCGGAAGCAAGCGTTTTTCTTTTACTTCGGCAATCCGGGGGGAAAATATGTTGAGATATTTGCAAAGGATCCAACGCAGCCGGAATATAGCGGAGGAGGCCATACTAAACCGTTTTGCTCACACAGGAGGCTATATGCGTTCTCAGATGCGGTTTTTTATCAGC
>WYBG01000197.1 GCA_011526015.1 Deltaproteobacteria bacterium
GACACCGGGAGCTGCCCATCAAGGCCGATTTTGTAGGGAAAAATATTCCCACCTCCATTGGAGAAGAGATCCGGGTTAAAATGGCTGAAATTGATGATGGCGATGCGGTGGAACTCATCGAAGCTCCCGCTGCATAAGAGTGCGTACCGGTTGAACTTTAATGTCAGGATGCGATTTTAGCCGAAAATTTACACAATTCAGCCCGCCCGGTGCCGCGGGATAAACCGGAATCTTAACCCATACAGGTAAAGGATGTTAAAATCACGCCATTTGCTGGGATTGGACGGGATGGAGAAGCAAGAAATCCAATTGATACTCGATACCGCCCGTTCTTTCCGTGAAATACTCGACCGTCCCATCAAGCGGGTGCCCACCCTGCAGGGGAAAACCGTGGTAAATCTGTTTTACGAACCTTCCACCCGCACCCGCATTTCTTTCGAGCTGGCCGAAAAACGCATGTCCGCAGACATCATTAATTTTACCCCCGGCGCCAGTTCGGTCAAAAAAGGGGAATCCCTGATCGATACGGTCAAAAATATCGAGGCCATGAAGATCGACATGGTGGTGGTGCGGCATTCCTCGCCCGGCGCGGCCCATTTGCTGGCGCGGGTGATGGATGCGAACATCCTGAACGCCGGCGACGGGGGGCACGAACATCCCACCCAGGCATTGCTGGACATGATGACCATCCGGGAGAAATTTGGCCGGCTGGAAGGGCTGACCATCGGGTTGATCGGTGATATATCCCATTCCCGGGTGGCCATGTCGAATATTTTCGGATTGAAAGCCATGGGCGCGCGGGTCATTTTGTGCGGGCCGCCGACCCTCATTCCCCGGGAGATCGAACGGTTGGGGGTGGAAGTTTCCCACCATATTGATGAGGTCATTCCCCGGGTGGACGTCCTGAATATCCTGCGCCTGCAATTGGAGCGGCAGAAGAGCGGGTTGTTTCCCTCCCTGCGGGAGTACCATAACTATTTCGGCATTACCCGGGAACGGCTGGAGAAGGCTTCCAAGCCGGTGTTGATTATGCACCCCGGGCCGATGAATCGCGGGCTGGAAATTTCCAGTTATGTAGCGGACAGCGAGCATTCCGTTATTTTAGAACAGGTGACCAACGGAATCGCCTTACGAATGGCGGTTCTATACTTACTGGCAGGAGGCAAAAGTGAAATTCGCTAAAGACCAATCCCCGGGCCACAAAAAATTTCAAAAACTTCCCCCGCGCCTGTTGTTGAAGGGGGGCGCGATCGTTGATCCCGGCCTCGCCTTGAACGAAACCGCGGATATTTTAATTGAAAACGGAAAAATCGAAGCGCTCGGCAGGGTCGATGCCAGCGGGTTCGATGGAGAAGTGGCGGATATCGCCGGTAAAATCGTCAGCCCCGGCTGGATCGACATGCACGTTCATCTGCGAGAGCCGGGCCGGGAAGACGAAGAGACCATCGAGAGCGGCTCACTGGCGGCGGCGAACGGGGGGTTCACGGCGGTTTGCTGTATGCCCAATACCACCCCGGCCATCGACAGCCAGGAGATTATTCAGTATATCAAAGACCGCGCCCGGGATTCGCTGGTAAATATATTCCCGATTGCCGCCATCACCAAAAACCGAGAGGGCAAGGAGCTGGCGGAAATCCTCGACCTGGTGGAGCAGGGCGCCGTGGCCATCTCTGATGACGGAAACCCGCTGATGAGCGCGGAAATTATGCGCCGGGCCCTGGAATACAGCAAAATGGCGAATATTCCGGTGATCGGCCATGAAGAAGAATCCACCATGACCGCCAACGGGCACATGAACGAGGGATTCGTCTCCACCTGCCTGGGCATCGAGGGAATTCCGTCGGTGGCGGAAGATATTATGATCGCCCGGGACATTATGCTGGCCGAGTATTGCGGAGGGCGGTTCCACGTGGCCCACATTGCCACCCGGAAAGGGGTTGACCTGGTGCGCCAGGCCAAAGCGCGGGGAATTGCAGTGACCGCGGAGGCCACCCCGCACCATTTTTCCCTGACTGATGAGGCCGTGCGCGGCTACGATACCAACGCCAAAATGAAACCCCCTTTGCGCAGCGATGATGACGTGCAGGCGATTATCGAAGGATTGCAGGATGGCGCCATCGACGCTATTGCCACCGACCACGCCCCCCACTCCTGGGAGGAAAAAGCGCAGGAATTCATCTATGCTCCCTTCGGAATCGTGGGGCTGGAAACGGCGCTGGGATTGAGCCTGGCCAGGCTGCTCCACCCTGCAAAATTGGATTTGAATGCTCTCATCAAAAAATTTACCGTCAGTCCCTACAAAATTCTTGGGTTGAAGGCGCCAATGATCCAGAAAGGAGAGACGGCCAACATGACGATCTTCGATTTGCAGGCGGAATGGAAGTTCATCGAGGCCAATAGCCTTTCCAAGAGCAGCAATAGCCCCTTTCTGGGATGGTCTTTCCAGGGAAAACCCTTTGCAGTGATCAATAACGACCGTTTTTTTATTTCGATCCTGTAGCCCGCCGGGAGTAACCGCTTCCAATGATGGGTTGCGAAACGCCGCCATCCATGCCAATCATGCCTATATTTCCCCGCTGTATTGACACAGTGACATACTGCTTGGCAAGCTGGCACAAGATTTTTTTCCCTTTTTAACCGCCTCTTGGCGGAATAATTTCTTTAACTTAATGATAAACAAGTGCTTGATAATTTTAGGCCTCCTTTTGGCATCATTGTTGTTTTATCTGCGCTGTTTTAATGATTGTCCGAAAGGAGACCGGCAATTTACGAACCCGCGCTTTTGGCGCAACTAATCGGTGAGGATGAACATGGCAAAGCAGAGCTTGATCGATCGTTGGGTGGAAGAGTTGAGCAGTGATTCGAAATCTCAAGAAGAAAGCCGGGAAAAATTAATCGAAAAACTGAAGGAAGACCTGCGGGATGAATTGATCCTGGCAGCGGAATTGGAAATCGAAGCAAACCATTTGATCTATGAGCATTTAGCCAAAGAGGCGCGGCGATTATCCCGGGAAAAGCAGGAATTAGCCAAAACAATTGAAAAATTGATCATGGATTTGGGAGGAACCGTCGATAACAAGGAGCGGCCAACGCACGTTGCCGAACCGGACGGGCACTTCCGGGATATTCTTAAGCTGGAAAGCGAGTTGGGGGAGCGTTTTGTGGAGCAGTTGAACCTCGCGGAAGACGGGGGGCTTCACGAAGCCGCCGGCGTGCTGATCAAGCTGAGAGAAGCGCACAACCAGCACCAGGAAGGGATCGAAGGATTAATCATGAAAATCAATACGACATTATAATTGTGAAAGGAGGGCTATCTATATGGCCAAGAAAGTAATCGGAATCGACCTTGGGACAACCAACTCCGTGGTCGCAATCATGGAAGGCGGCGAGCCGGTGGTCATCCCGAACGCCGAAGGCGCCCGCACCACGCCGTCGATTGTCGGATTCACCAAATCCGGCGAAATTTTGGTAGGCGCTACCGCCAAACGGCAAATGATCACCAATCCCAGGAATACGGTTTACTCCATTAAACGCTTCATGGGCCGCCGGGTGAGCGAAGTTCCCGAAGAATCCTCCATGGTGCCTTACAAGATAAAGCAAGGAGTCAACGAATTGGCCATGGTGGAAGCGGGGGGAAAAGATTATACCCCGCAGGAAATTTCTGCCATGATTTTGCAAAAAATGAAGCAAACCGCGGAGGACTATATCGGCGACAAGGTTACCGACGCGGTGATTACCGTCCCCGCTTATTTCAACGACAGCCAGCGGAAAGCCACGAAAGAGGCCGGCGAGATTGCCGGGTTGAACGTGCTGCGGATCATCAATGAGCCTACCGCTGCTTCACTGGCGTACGGTTTGGACAGAAAAGCCAACGAAAAGATCGCGGTGTACGACCTCGGCGGCGGCACCTTCGATATTTCCATTTTGGAGATCGGCGACGGCGTTTTTGAGGTGAAATCGACCAACGGGGATACCCACCTGGGCGGCGACAATTTCGATCAACGCATTGTGGATTATATTGCCCAGGAATTCCAGAAGGAGCACGGCATTGACTTGCGCAAGGACCCCATGGCCTTGCAGCGCCTCCGGGAAGCGGCCGAGAAGGCAAAAGTGGAATTGAGCAGCACCCTGCAAACGGATATCAACTTGCCCTTCATCACCGCCGATGCCAGCGGTCCCAAACATTTGCAAATTACCCTTACGCGTTCAAAATTCGAGCAATTGATCGAGGACCTGGTTCAGCGAACCCTGGGGCCTTGCCAAATGGCCTTGCGTGACGCCGGCTTGAAAAACAGCGACATCGACGAGGTGATCCTGGTAGGCGGCTCCACCCGCATTCCCCGGGTTCAGCAACTGGTAAAAGAGCTTTTCGGAAAAGACCCCCACAAAGGCATCAATCCCGATGAAGTGGTGGCGGTAGGCGCGGCCATTCAGGGCGGGGTGTTGGCCGGGGAAGTGAAAGACGTGCTCCTGTTAGACGTTACGCCCCTGTCCCTGGGCATCGAAACCCTGGGGGCCGTTTTGACCCGGCTGATCGAGCGCAATACCACCATCCCCACCCGGAAGAGTCAAATTTTTACTACCGCTGCGGATAACCAGCCTGAGGTAGAAGTTCACGTATTACAGGGCGAACGGGAAATGGCTCGCGACAACCGCACCCTGGGGCGTTTCCATTTAGATGGAATTGCGCCGGCTCCCCGGGGCATTCCTCAAATTGAAGTGACCTTTGATATCGATGCGAACGGAATCTTGCATGTTTCCGCTAAAGATTTGGCCAGCGGAAAAGAGCAGAAAATTCGTATCGAGGCCAGCAGCGGCCTCAGCGACTCGGAGATCGAACGGATGGTCAAGGACGCCAAAGACCACGCCGCCGAAGACCGCAAGCGCCGCGAGCTGATCGACGCCAGAAATGCCGCCGACGGGCTGGTATATCAAACCGATAAGAATCTTAAGGACTACGGCGACAAGCTGGGCGCGGAAGCAAAGAATCGTATCGAGGGCGCAATGAACCGCCTGAAAGAGACGATGAAAACCGATAATATCGGCGAAATCCGCTCCGCCACGGAAGCTCTGAACCAGATATGGAGCGAAGCTTCTACCCGTTTGTATCAAGAAGCGGGTTCCCCGGGCGCAGCGTCCGCCAAGGGCGGGCCTTCCCGCGAGGAAGCAAAATCCGGCGAGCCTGTCGAAGAGGCGGATTTTGAAGTCGTCGATGATGACAACAAGGACAAATAATTCTCCGAGCCGGGCGAAATCGCCGGTGGGGATTTCACCTAATTCTTTTTGAATCGCCACAAGCCAAAATCGAACCGGATCTGTGGCTGGGCAGCTGATAACGCGGGCGATAATCCTCCTTCCTCGAAGGGGATAGTTAATCCGCGTTTATAAATGGGAGCGCATATCCGCGTTCGTGATACTTGCAAGATGAACCTTTCCAGAAGGAGGTAATGTGACCGATGAGAAAAACAATGAACGAAGAACATAAAACCCCAAAAGAGACTTCAGAATCTCTAAAAGATAAAAATAATTCCGAAACTATCGAAGCTGAAAAGAACACGAAGGTAGAGGAACCGGAAGCGATTGAAACTGTGGCGGTCTCGGAAGTGGAACCCCCTGAAACCGAAGCGCAGGAAAATGAGCCGGTTGCCCCCTCCCCGGAGGCGTGGTGGGCGGAAAAATCCATCCTGGAAGAAAAAATCAAAAACTATGAAGAACAAAACCTTCGTATCCGGGCGGAATTCACCAACTATAAGCGGCGCTTAGAGCGGGAACAATCGGAATTTGCGGAATATATCAAAGGCGACATTCTCTCCAAATTGCTACCGGTTTTAGATGATTTTAAAATGATGTTCAAGAAATCCCTCGCGGGGGCAAATGAGCAAAGCATTCTGGAAGGCGCCCGGTTGATTTATGAGAATTTCAACCAAATTCTGGAGAAGGAGGGATTGGAAAGAATGCGAGTATTAGGCGAAAAGTTCAATCCCCAGCTTCACGAAGCGTTGATGATGCGGCCAATTGATAATGAGGAAGAGCATGAAAAAGTGATCGAAGTTTTCCAGGACGGGTTTAAGTTCAAAGATCGCTTATTAAGGCCCAGCAAGGTGATCGTGGGAAAGTACGAGAATAACCAGTCTTGATTTTATCTCACCACTTGTTGTACACAGAGTCCCGGGAAGGTACGTAAACGACCTTCCTTTTTTTTTGCAAATTTATTTTGAGCGCCAACTATGAGTAATTTATTGAATAATATTAAAAAAAATTTTAATTGTTGATTCTTGCAATTGTTTTTTGATATATTTTCCCCTACAATGACCTTCCCTATATAGTTCTTACAGTGTGTTGGATTTATATGCCTGATCGGCTTTTTATCTCTCGGGTTTCATCGGCTCCATGTTGACATTGAATCATAGTTTCCTTAAATTATTGAAAATTAAAGATAAGAGGTAATCAATTATGCTGGTACTAACAAGGAGGTTGGGCGAGTCTATCAATATCGGTGACAACATAAAGATTACGGTTGTAGATATCGACGGTAAACAGGTGAAAATCGGTATTGATGCGCCCAGGGACATCTCCATTTTCCGGGAAGAAGTGTACGAGAGGATCAAACAAGAAAATTTGAAGGCTGCCAGCGCTACCCCCGATGAATTGAAAAAGGCTGCGGAAGTTCTGAAAAAAGAACCCCGGGCCCAAAATAAATAATATCACTTCTATTCGATTCTGTGCCAGAGCCTTGTACTCGCCATAGACGAATGTTGCGATAACCTAATATTCGGCAGGGGAATCTTCTGGTCGTAACAATACAGTCTGTCTTACACAAGAATCCTATAACCTGTACAGAATTCCAAACATCTTATTGAATAGCTTCCTTAGAAGAGTTTTAACGGCGCTGAAAACTGCCGGTAAGTGGGGAAGATTAGACTTCCCCCTGGCCGATCAACCCTTTTATCGGCATTATTTTCATGAGCCTGTTGAACCGCTATGGGAAATTGAGAAAGTGATGGGGTATTCCGGTGGGAAACCCGCTGAAGGTATTGGCATTAAAGTTTTGTGTTTTCCGGCCGCACGATGCCGCGCGTTACCGCCTGCCCGGTATGCGCCGGCAGAGTTGGGCATTAAAGGTGGGGTGTATAAAAGCCCCAATAACAGCAAACTCTTGAAGGGTATAGCGCCAAACAAGGAAAAAGGATATGAAAAATATACAGGAAGTATCCCGGGTAACCATTCGCTTTGCCGGGGATTCCGGGGATGGGATTCAATTAACCGGTAACCAGTTTACCCGCACGACCGCCATCGCCCTCAATGATTTGAGTACCCTGCCGGATTACCCGGCGGAAATTCGCGCCCCCGCCGGCACCCTCTACGGGGTTTCCGGCTTTCAAATCCAGTTCAGCAGCCAAAACATACATACGCCGGGGGACGAGGTGGACGTGCTGGTGGCCATGAATCCCGCCGCTCTGCAATCCGGCTTGAAAAGCCTGAAAAAGAATGGCATTATCATCATCAACGGGGATGCCTTTACGGAGCGGAATTTGCGAATGGCGAATTTTTCGGAAAATCCCCTGGAAAACGGATTCCTGGCCGGATACCAGGTGTACCCGGTAGATATCACCCGCCTGAGCAGGGACGCCCTGGAAAAAATTGAATTGACCCACAAAGAGAAAGATCGCTGCAAAAATTTCTTTGCTCTCGGAATGGTCTATTGGTTATATAACCGCTCCATGGATGCCACCGTCGAGTGGATCGAACGGAAGTTTTCCCGGCAGCCGATCTGGGCAGAGGCCAACGTTCTGGCCCTAAAAGCGGGGCGAAATTACGCCGAGGCGACGGAGCTTTTTGCCACCTCTTACCGGGTTCCGGAGGCTAAAATCGAGCCGGGAATTTATCGCCAGATTACCGGGAACGAAGCCCTGACTTTTGGATTGATCGCCGCAGCGGCCAAGGCGAGGCGAAATATTTTTTACGGCAGCTATCCCATAACCCCGGCCAGCGACGTGCTTCAATACATGGCCTCCTACAAGCATTTTGGAATTAAAACCCTGCAAGCGGAAGATGAAATCGCCGCCATTGGCGCGGCTATCGGGGCTTCTTTTGCGGGAGATATCGGGGTGACCGCCACCAGCGGCCCCGGCCTGGCGTTGAAATCGGAGTTTTTAGGATTGGCGGTAATGACGGAGCTTCCCCTGGTGGTCATGGATATTCAACGCAGCGGCCCCAGCACCGGGATGCCCACCAAAACCGAACAGGCGGATTTACTGCAAGGGCTTTTCGGGCGCAGCGGGGAAGCGCCCATTCCGGCGATTGCCGCCAGCAGCCCGGCGGATTGTTTCTACGCCGCATACGAGGCGGTCCGGGTAGCGATTCGATTCATGGTCCCGGTGCTGGTTTTCTCCGACGCCTATTTAGCCAACGGCGCCGAGCCCTGGAAAATCCCGGATACGGAGGGGCTGCCGGAAATCGAGATCGAATTTGCCAAAGCAGGGGAGGACTACGCCCCGTACCTGCGCGATCCCCAAACCCTGGCGCGCCGCTGGGCGCTGCCCGGAACTCCCGGTTTGGAACATCGCCTGGGCGGGCTGGAAAAGCAGGACGTAACCGGAAACGTGTCCTACGATCCCGACAATCACGAGAAAATGGTGCGGCTGCGGGCCGAAAAGGTTCAGCGGGTAGGGGAGTTCGTGGAAGAACCGGAGATTTACGGAGATTCCCGGGGAGAAGTGCTGGTGGTGAGTTGGGGCAGCACCTACGGAACCGTGCTGACCGCGGTGGAACAGTTGCGCAAGGAAGGGAAAAGCGCCTCGTTTTACCACCTGCGCTGGGTGAATCCCTTACCCAAAAAACTGGAAACTTACATCCGCCGGTTCCGCAGGGTGATCGTCCCGGAAGTCAACCTGGGACAGTTGCGCAGGATCATCCGCAGCACTTACCTGGTGGACGCGGTCGGCTTCAACCGGATGAAGGGGCAGCCCATCTCGGTTAGCGAATTGAAGCAAGCGATTGAAGCATTACTCGAGGAGAAAAACAATGGCCGATAATATTCCCGTTACAACCAAATCGCCCAAAGAGGATTTCGCTTCGGACCAGGACGTGCGCTGGTGCCCGGGGTGCGGCGATTACGCCATTCTGGCGCAAATGAAAAAAGTGCTCCCGGAGATCGGGGTTCCCCGGGAGAAGGTGGTGTTCATTTCCGGCATCGGCTGCGCCAGCCGCTTTCCCTATTACATCAATTCGTACGGATTTCATACCATTCATGGCCGCGCCCCCGCGGTGGCCACGGGGATCAAGCTGGCCAACCCGGAACTGTCGGTCTGGATCATCACCGGGGACGGTGATTCCCTGAGCATCGGGGGAAACCACCTGATCCATCTCTGCCGCCGGAACTTAGACGTGAACGTGATTTTATTCAACAACCAGATTTACGGATTGACCAAGGGGCAATATTCCCCCACCTCGCCGCTGGGCAAAGTCACCAAAACCACCCCTTACGGCTCCATCGACCGCCCCTTCAACCCGATTTCGCTGGTGTTGAGCGCCGGGGCTACCTTTGTCGCCCGCACCATCGACCGCGACACCAAACACATGGCGGAGATTTTCAAACGAGCCGCGGCGCACAAAGGATGTTCCTTTGTGGAGGTGTACCAGAACTGTAATATCTTCAATGACGGGGCCTACCGTTTGCTGACCGAACCGGAAACGAAATTTGACCAGGTGTTGTACCTGGAAGACGGCAAACCGCTGATCTACGGCAAAGAAAAGAATCGCGGGTTGCGATTCAACGGCTTCGAGACGGAAGCATTGGAGATGAACGAATCCGCGGAAAATAAAGACCTGCCGGTTCACCGTGAAAACAGCGAAAACGAAGCGTACGCCCAGTGGTTATCCCGCATCGGCGACGTTCCGGGCTTGCCGGTTCCGGTGGGAGTGTTCCGGGCGGTGCAACGGCCAACTTACGAGCAGCTCTCGGAGCAGCAACTGGCCGGCGCGATTCAAAAAAAAGGCCCCGGCGACCTGAAGCAGCTCTTCATCAGCGGGGATACCTGGAAGGTGGAGTGATTCCGGGAGTGCAAATTTTAATTTGCATAAAAACAAAAAAGGTAGAGCGCGCCTGCTCTACCTTTTTGTTTTTTAAGCGGAGAGGGCGGGATTCGAACCCGCGGTACCTTTGCAGATACACACGCTTTCCAAGCGTGCGCCTTCAGCCACTCGGCCACCTCTCCGGAGTGAAATAGATAGGTTACGTTTTACTCATTACGTTTTACGGATTCGTAAGGCGTGAAACGTAATACGTAATACGTAATACGTAATCAAATAACACTATGTGCTTAACTCGTTTCCCTCAACTTGCGGAAAAAATCCGACAATATCAAAGAACATCTGTTTTCCAACACCCCTGAAACCACGTTTACGCGGTGATTGAGGCGCTGATCCTGCACGATGTTATATAACGTTCCGCAGGCGCCGTTTTTGGGATCGCTGCAACCGAATACCAGCGCCGGAATGCGGGCTAACACGATTGCCCCGGCGCACATGGGGCAGGGTTCCAGGGTCACGTACAGGGTGGTATCCAACAGCCGCCGGGAGCCTAAGTTCTCCGCCGCCGCGGTAATGGCGATCATTTCCGCGTGGGCGGTGGGATCCTGCAATTTCTCGGTCAGGTTGTATCCTTTGCCGATCACCCGGTTCTCAAAGACCACAATGGCGCCAATCGGAACTTCGCCCTCCTCGTAAGCTTTCCGGGCTTCCCGGAAGGCCAGCTCCATCCAGTATTCAGGGTTGTATTCGCGCATCGATCATAACACAAAAAA
>WYBG01000198.1 GCA_011526015.1 Deltaproteobacteria bacterium
CGACCACCCATTTTGTCATTCCCGCGAAAGCGGGAATCCACTATTTCTACTGAGTTTATGGATTCCCACTTTCGTGGGAATGACACCATGCACTTTTTTAAACAGCATTAATCGTTTAGGACTACCAAAAATTCAATATGCGATACCATCGAAATCCGAAAAGATTGTTGCAAAATGGCATCAACCCTCGGCTTTGCCTGCCCGGGCAATTTTCCGTCGAAATAGTAAACCAGTATATTGGTATCCACTAAATATCCCGTTCCCATTCAGTCCTCAGTTTGCGAAGCTGTTGATCAATTTGATCAAGGGTAAGATCGGATTGCCCTACTCCGTAATAATCCTCAGGATTAAACTTGAGGGGTGTTTTGCGCTTTACGCCAATGGGCAGAATGATTACTTCTACCGGATCATCACCGAAAGATTTCGGCAATGTAATGGTTATTTTTCGCCGGTTCGGTTTTTTAATCATTCTCAAGGCTTCCATTCTTAGCCTCCTGATTCCTGTTAATATTTATAAGCCCGGGGTAATGTATTCACCGGTTTCCAAAAATGCAATTCTTCATTTTTCACCTGGGACTCCGCATGGGATTTTTTCCAACGCCATACGGCTCCGCCGCCGCTTTGCCAGATTTTCCCGGAAAGCGATCCTTTCCCCGGCCATCATCGCCGGGAGCATAAAAAAGCGCCGGTGAACCGCTTCACCGGCGCTCTCTGTTACTTCAAATCCCGATTTCAAGACCCGGTAGGCGCGAAAGTTACTTCAACAGTACCATTTTGCGGGTCTGCACAAAATTTCCTGCTTCCAGGCGATAGAGATAGATACCGCTGGCGACTTTCACCCCGGCGTCGCTGGTCCCGTTCCAGCTTACCGTATAGCTCCCGGCGCCCTGGAATCCCTGTACCAGGGTTTTTACTTCCCGGCCGCTGAGATCGTAAATCTTCAACGTTACACTGGCGTTTTTCGCCAGGTCATACGCAATCGCGGTGGCGGGGTTGAAGGGGTTGGGATAATTTTGCCGCAAGCTGAAGCTCGCCGGCGTGGAGAGATTGTCGTCTCCAATTCCGACCGTAACCTCTTTGGTATAAGAGACATTGTCCAGGGAGAAGGAAGATCCGTTATTGAAATTATCCTGCACCCGCTCGCGGAAAGCGATATAAATATTCGCCCCGGCGCCCACCAACCCGCTCACTTTGTAGGAATACTTGGTCCAGGCCGTGGAGGTGTCTCCCCCGGCGCCAAAGCCCAGGGTGGCAACCAGGGTGGTGAAATTCGCCGGATCATTGTTCCCGGTCGTGGAAATGCGCACCTCGAGGGTATCGCTGTAATTGTTCGGCCAGTAGCGCAGCCAGAAATGCAGCGAATCATTGGACTCAACGTTGGTAACCTGTTGGGTGACCAGCCATTGATCGTTCGAAGCCGCGCCGCCAGTATTCCAGGTGCAGAACGCTACCGAAGCTCCACTATTAGGAGCGCCGGTAACAACGCCGCCGGTCCAACCGGGAACGGGGGTAGTGCCAATTGCGACCTGGTCCCAGCCGGTTCCGCCATCGGGATTCAGTTTTACCCAGTTGGCGGGCGGGAAAGTGCCTTCAAATCCCTCTTCAAAGACCACGGTCTGGCCGCCGCCGGTCTGGCTAAGCCCCATGCGGATATTCCAGTTCAGGTTGATGCCGAAATCCGCCAACTGCGCGCCATTGGGCAGGGTGGGGTCCCACACCCAGCCGCCTCTTTCCGGCGCCATGGGGCCGGCGTCGGTACCCAGCGGGTATGCCGGGGGAGAGGCCTGGTTCTGCTGGATGAAAATGGAGACCGCGTAGATCTGCCCGCTTTGCAGGCTCACCGGGCTGGTAAGAGTATGGATGGTCCAGTTGTCCAGGGCGGTAATTTCCGCGGTGATGTCCTGGGAATACACTTTGGTTCCCAGGTTGATGGTGGAAGGCCCGGCGGGATTGATGGTCACGCCTTCATAAATCTCCACCAACACGCTGTCCCAGGCCAGGGGGCTGCGCATCCAGGCCCACGTTTCGGTGATCTCGTGGGTTCCCACGAAAGGTCCCAATTCCGTGGGAGTGAATACCACAATTCCACGCCACTCGGTGATGCCGTCTCCCACGCCGCTGTTATTATCGCCGTCCCAGTGCAGAACCGTATCGGCCGCGGTTATTGCGGCGTTGGGAATGATGCGGGTGGGCAGCGGTTGGCCGGGCTGCGCTCTTTCCGCGCTGGAAACGCCGGCCGGCGACTGTTTGGCCGCGTTGGAGGGATCTTTTGCAAACTGCCCGCCGGCAAACGCGGCTACCGAGCAGGCCAGGAGCACTGCCACTGCGAGTGAAAGAATCGAATTACCGGTTACGAATTTCTTCATCGATCTAATCCTTTCTGTTTAAGTTGACCGTTGAGGACACCCGGTTCTGCCGGGTTATACATTCAGGGTGATTTTGAGCCGCGGTGCGATCTCGAAGCGCCGGGGTTGCGCCCCGACCGATGCGAAACTCAAATCTCAACCCTGCACGAGTCTGTTTCAATGGATTATCGCTTTCATTCAATCGGGAAAGACCGTTCCGAAAACGGGGGAGAGCGGGAAGCTGATTGATCAGGCAGAATTGTATTTTTAAAGACAGGAAAGACCTTCAAAGACGAATGCCATCCATCTTTTTTAAGATTTGCAGTTTACGACGCTTTGTGAAAGAACCGATCAGAACCCTTAGCCAGTAACCTGAAAAACATGTTTTAGATGCGCCTAATATATGGTTGGATGAGATCATTTCCAAACACTTAATCGCTAACCGGCGGTGAAGAGTACAGCACCGCTGCCGGGCGCACAGCCCTGACGAATAAAATTGGAATGATGGGCATTCCTGGATTAGGAGTGTATGTCAAAAAAAAATCGTTTCTATTCAGCCACCAATGAACACGGATGAACACAAATAGTGGCTTTAAACCGCAGGCTATTGATAGCTTACATGCAGTTAATGGAAATCCATCCTTTCGGAGTAAATCATCCTTTCCGCGAAGAGATGAATTCCCAATGCCATGACAATGGAAAGCCTTTCGTGTGCATTCGTGGAAATTCGTGGCTGAATAGTAACAAAAATTCTTCGCACCGTATGGCAAACACTCCTGTTTGTTGCGCCAAACGACGAACAAGGATGTTCGTCGCACCTGCCGGGCGCACAGCCCTGAAGAATACCTTTTGGCCAGAAGCCGCTTATATCAAGAAAAAAGGCTAAAATAACGCGAAAAATTTTTTTTCATAACTGCGTGAAACTCTTATATGGCAAATGTTTCACAGGTATTCTTCAGGGCTGCCGGGCGCAGGAAGACCTTGCATATTCCCGGTGGAAAGGGTAAATTTTACGCCCTTCGGGATCGCAGCCGCAATCAATGCGATAAACCGTTTTATGGTGTACTATCACATGACCTATGAGAATTGTGAGGGGATGGGTGAAGTTAAACGCGGCAGGGAAGCCACCCAACATCGCAAATTCTCAAAAGTCACGTGATAGTACCCGCTTTGGCGTAACAGATTCATGATGAAATTACCCCCTCCCGCATCAAAGCCCCTTGTTTACCTGGATTACGGGGCTACTACCCCCCTGGATCCGCAAGCGGCGGAAGCCATGCTGCCCTATCTCAGGGGCTGTTACGGAAATCCTTCCAGCCTCCACCGCCCCGGCCGGGAAGCCCGCCTGGCCCTGGAAAACGCCCGCTCCCGCCTGGCCGGGCTGCTCAACGCCCGGGAAAGCGAAATTTACTTTGTCAGCGGGGGAACGGAGGCGGATAACCTGGCCGTTCAGGGCGCGGCATTCAAAAATCGCCATAAGGGGCAGCATATCATTACCACTGCGGTCGAGCACCCCGCGGTGCTGAACACCTGCAAAGCCCTGGAAAAACAGGGATTCGAGGTCACTTACCTGCCCGTGGATGAATACGGGCAGGTTGACCCGGAAACCGTGCGCAGCGCCATCCGGCGGGATACCATCCTGCTCAGCGCCATGCACGGCAACAATGAGGTGGGAACTCTCAATCCCATTGCCGAGATCGGGAAAATCGCCCGGGAAGCGGGGGTGTATTTTCATAGCGACGCGGTGCAGAGTTTCGGCAAAATCCCTATAGACGTGCAGGCGCTGCCGGTCGATCTTCTCTCCATTTCCGGGCATAAAATTTACGGGCCTAAGGGAACCGGGGCGCTCTACATCCGGCGGGGCGCAGCAGTGGGCAAACTTTTGCACGGCGGCCGCCAGGAAGGGGACAGACGCGCCGGAACCGAAAACCTCCCCGGTATTATCGGGCTGGCGAAAGCGGCGGAATTGGTTTGCCGCAGCCGGGAAGAGCAGGCCCGCGGTGTCGGGGAGCTGCGCGACTATTTTCAGGAGCATTTGCTGCGGCAATTCCCGGGGATTCGGGTAAACGGACACCCAACCGAACGCCTCTATCACAATCTGAACGTCTCATTCCCCGGCTGCGACAGCGAAACCCTGCTCGTGAGCCTGGATATGCAGGGAATCGCTGCTTCTAACGGTTCCGCGTGCAGCTCCGGCAGCATTGAGCCCTCTCACGTGCTGAAAGCGATGGGGTTGCCGGCGGCAATGGCCCGCTCGGCCATCCGCTTCACCCTGGGAAAATATACCACCCGGGAGGAGATCGATTACGTTCTGGAAATCTTGCGGGAAATCGTTCCCCGCTTGCAAAATATCCGTCGGAAGGTTTGAAGATATGGTTCGGAAGCTCATAAAACCTCATTCATAAACTCATCAAACCGGAAAGGAAACAAGATGAAAAAATTAGTCCTGTTGTGCCTGGCTCTCCTCTGGGTGGGTTGCGGCAACGTTCAAAACGAGGCGCAGGCGTTTTTAGACGCCTACACCGCTAAACTGCTGGAGCTCTACAAGGTTCGCTCGGAAGCGGAGTGGAAATTGAATACCTACATTGTGGAGGGCGATACCCTGGCGTCTGCCGCCGCCCAGCAGGCCAAAGAGGCTTACGGCGAATTCACCGGCAGCAAGGAAAACATCGAGAAAGCCCGCTCTTTTCTGGCTCAAAAAGAGAAACTGACTCCCCTCCAGGTGCGCCAGCTGGAAAAGGTGCTCTACGCCGCGGCCGATAGTCCCCAAACCATTCCCGACCTGGTGAAAGAGCGGATCAAAGCGGAAACTGCGCAAACCGGGACATTGTTCGGATTCGATTTCAAGATCGCGGAAAAATCGGTCTCCACCGGGGATATGGATAAGATCCTGAAAGATGAGAGCGACCTGCAAAAGCGATTGCAAGCCTGGGAAGCCAGCAAAGAAGTGGGTAAGGCGTTGAAACCCGGCCTGGAGAGACTGCAGGAACTGCGTAATAAGACCGTTCAGGCGCTGGGGTATTCGGATTATTTCGCTTACCAGGTGTCGGATTACGGCATGAGCACCGAAGAGATGATGGATTTGAACCGCCGCCTGGTAGAAGAAGTATGGCCGCTCTACCGGGAGCTGCACACCTACGCCCGCTATGAATTGGCGAAGAAATACGGCGTTAAGGATGTTCCGGAGATGCTGCCGGCGCACTGGCTGCCCAATCGCTGGGGGCAGGACTGGAATTCCATGGTCTCCGTAGAGGGGATCGATCTGGATGGGGTTTTAAAAGAGAAGAGCGCGGAGTGGCTGGTTCAGCAGGGAGAAAATTTCTATAAGAGTATGGGATTCCAGCCCCTGCCGCAAACTTTTTGGGAGAAATCCAGCCTCTACCCCGCCCCGCCGGACGCCGGTTACAAGAAAAACAACCATGCCTCCGCCTGGCACACGGATCTGCAAAACGACGTGCGCTGTCTGATGAGCGTGATGCCCAACGCCGACTGGTACGAAACCGTGCACCATGAATTAGGGCACATTTACTATTTCATCTCCTACACCAATCCCAACGTGCCCCCGGTTTTGCGGGAAGGCGCAAACCGCGCTTACCACGAGGCGGTGGGCAGCCTGCTGGGGCTGGCAGCGATGCAGAAGCCCTTCCTGGCGCACTTGAACCTGATCCCTGCCGGGGCCCAAACCGACGAGATGCAGGCGCTCTTGAAAGAAGCCCTGAATTACATCGTTTTCATTCCCTGGTCTGCCGGGGTTATGACCGAATTTGAGTACGAGCTCTACGCGAAGAATCTCCCGCCGGATCAGTACAATCAGAAATGGTGGGAGCTGGCGCGAAAATACCAGGGAATTGCGCCCCCGGCGGAACGAGGCGAAGAGTACTGCGACGCCGCCTCCAAAACCCACATCAACGACGACGCTGCGCAATATTACGACTACGCCCTCTCGATGGTGCAGCTCTTCCAATTGCACAATTACATCGCGACGCAAATTTTGAAACAGGACCCCCGTGCGACAAATTATTACGGCAACGAGGCAGTCGGCGGCTTTCTAAAGCGGCTGATGGAAAAAGGCGCCACGGAAGACTGGCGCAAAGTGCTGAAAGAAACCACCGGGGAGGAGTTGAACGCGAAAGCGATGTTGAACTACTTCTCGCCGTTGATGGATCACCTGAAAGAGATGAACCGTGGGAGAAAATATACCCTGTAAAAAACCGGGTAGTGGTTATATTTTGGCTGATAACATTCAACTTCATGCCACAAAGCCACGAAGGCGTTAAGTTTTCACCACGTATTTAATGCTTTTTGTGATGCTTCGTACCTTTGTGCCTTAGTGGCAATTACTCTTTCATCAGTCAAAGTTTAACCGCTACCAAAAACCGCATCGGCTCTTCCTCAATCGCAGCAAAAAAACCACGCCCCGGCGTTCTGCCGGGGCGTGGTCATTTATGCGGGGCGATAGAGGAGGGAGTGGAGGTCTTTTAACAATTTCGATACGGTGACAAACCGTCCCTTCAGGCTGGAACCGTAGCAATAATTATGGAGTGATAGGGTTTTTCACCCGGAGCAACACTCCAACGCTTCATTATCCTGTAAATCCAGCCCAGAGACATTTTCTTGCAGTCAATAATATCATCGCCGGTGAAGCACTGAAGCTCAGGCCACTTCCATTTTTAGGGGAAATTGCCAGTTCAACTCTCCAGCGGCGTCGGCGGCGTGAACCGGAACGGTATCGGTTCCTTCTGGAGAGGCAGGCGCAGGAGAGCGCAGGGATGCTTCTAAAGCGGCGCGGTTCTCATGAGCGGTGTAAAGCAGAATATCAGCCGCCTGGCCCCTGCGAATCGAGATTCCTGCCTTTCTGAGCACCCGTTCGATCAAATTTATCGCCACTTCCGGGGCCAAACGGCCCGGTTTTACCACCCGGGCATTATTCAAGAACAAGATGGTACTTTTCACATTGCGGTTTTCCAGGTAGAAATTAAGGCAGTGCAGCGCCTCTGGGGGAAGCAATATCCGGCTCTCGCCCGGCTCGAATCCGCGGAGATTGAGGAAAACCTTCTCTCCTTCGATATCGAAATCTCCCGCTTTTCCGGCGGTTTTATGGGTGGAGATGAGGCCGTTGAAACCGACGTTGAGGGCCAGGACATCATTTAAGCGTACCCCGGTTGCCAATAAAAGGAACATCAGCGCGGTTTCTTTCCGTTGCAAATCATTGCCGACGTTGAATACCAAAAAATCCCGCAATTGCCGCTGTTCGCCGGCACTTAATCCCTTCAACTGCACCGGGGGCGTTTCCGGAATGCGGATAATTTCGGAGATGCCGTCTTCCGGGCAATACCCGCGATCCTCCAGGTATCGTAAGAACTCCTTCAAGGCCAGCAAATAACCGCCCTGTGCGGATTCCGACAACTGGATGCCCTTTTGAATCGGCTCCCAACGGCCAAACCGCCAGGCATGGGACACTTTCCGGGAATCAATATCTTGCAGCGAGTTGATTTCCAGGTTGCTGAAGATCGCCGGGAGCGTTTCCACGTAATGGATCACGGTATCGCGTGTAAAACGGCAATCATTTTCCAGATAGCGTTTATATTCTTTGATGACTTCGTACATGGTCTATCCTCCTTTCTTCCTGGCCGCTTAAGGCAGCTCTCTGAAATTATCCGGTTAACACACCCATTATTGCGCTGTACCCTGGCCAAACTGAAGTTTGGCACTCCCGTGAAGTGGTTCTATCAATTGGCGCTGAAGCGGGCGCCATTTTGCGAAATATTCCCGCCATGATCGATTTCCTCGAGATATTTCTTGACCGTCGCAGGAGAGGAAACCCCGATGGCGCTGGCCATCTCGGTCATGGATGCGCCGGGGTTCGATTCCAGGTACTTTTTCAATACCCGCTTCCGCTGTTCTTTTACGCCGTATTGCTGTTGTTTCGCTTTTCCGTTCCCGGTATGGATGGCCCCGCCCCGGGCCGGTTCCGGCCTGCCGCTCGAGGAGCCGCCGCTGGCCCGCGTCTGCTGCTCTCTTTGCATTTGGCGGAATTCCACCAGGTTGCGGGTGCCGATGGTATCGCACATCACGTAGGCGAGGATCGGGAAAATGATCGTGCCCGCCAGCCATTGCAACAGGGTCAACCAGTCCATCTGGGTCAAGGCCTGGTAGGTCAGGCTGATTCCATAGGCGGATTTGAATCCTTCGGACATATTGGCAATGCCGGAAGCAAACAATACCAGGCAGGTTACCACGCGAACCATCCAGGCCAACTCCCCGTCCTTCAATAACTCATCTTTGAAGATCGACATCGCCACCACGCCGGCGTCGATGGCAAAGGCAGCAATGGCGCCCAATACCAGGCTCTGGTAGAAAAACTGGCTCATAAACGTGGTGCTGTGCAAGTACGTCGCGGTTAAAATCCCGATCAGGCACAGCGCCCCGGCCCGGTATTTCACCATTTCCCTAAATTTCATCCTGATCTCCATGGTTCTTTCCTCCTGCTTTTCGCGGTTTCTGCGCTTTTGGTTTAACAAATGAAGCATCGCCGGCATCGGATCCCGGCTCGGCCCGCTTCAAGGATTTCATTCCGCTGCGGGACAGCGCGTGATTCGAGCCCCCGGGAGCGAAAAATTGCCCCGAATGTCTTCGCGCCGCTACAAATTCCAGGTATTCCATGGCATTACGGGTCAACCGTACGTCCTGGCTCGCTGAGATTGGGGTGTCTAAACACCCGATGCGGTCCACCATGAGATGAGCGACCACCCGGCTGTCTAAAATTTGAAAATTGTCCATTTTTTTCTCCCTTGTGTAATGGGGTGATGGGTTGGTTCAAATAGTGAGTCGATTTTGAGATCATTTAGTGAACCGGGTTTGTGCATTGCCGGTTTTTTTGTCTTTTCACACCTTTCAAAAATTAGTGAACATATATTCACCTGATATTATAAATTTATAAAGACGTTTTGTCAAGCTTTTTTAAAAAAAATATACTAATGTTCACTAATTTTAAAAGAATCTTCTTATTCAGGTGGAAATTCAGAGTTCATGGAGGGCCACGAGTTAATGATCTTCTAATTTTCAGCGGCCAATTTGGGATTTAGAGTGGCGGGAAATTATTCGCTCCGGAGGAGTTGAAGGAGATGTTGAAAGACCATATGACCGGTAGTGCTAGTTGATTTAAACCGCGAAAGTACGCGAATAAACGCAAATGACTATGGGATCGAGACCAGCCTAAA
>WYBG01000199.1 GCA_011526015.1 Deltaproteobacteria bacterium
GGGAGAAGGAACGACGCTGAATAATATCAGCCAGATATTCAAAGCCCGTGGGGATTATGAGACGGCGTTAGGGTATTTGGAAAGGAGTTTAAAAATCAGTCAGGAGATCGGCGACCGGGCGGGAGAAGGAACGACGCTGAATAATATCAGCCAGATCTACGACGCCCGTGGAGATTATGAGACGGCGCTGGGGTATTTGGAAAGGAGTTTAAAAATCAGTCAGGAGATCGGGGATAAGGCGGGAGAAGGAACGACGCTGAATAATATCAGCCAGATATTCAAAGCCCGTGGTGATTATGAGACGGCGCTGGGGTATTTGGAAAGGAGTTTAAAAATCCGTCAGGAGATCGGGGATAAACGAGGTGAATCCGTGACTTTGAACAATATTAGTAGCATTTTCAGAGCTCGCGGTGATTATGAAACCGCACTAAAATATTCGGAAATGGATTTAAAAATTTGTCAGGAGATCGGGGATAAGGCGGGAGAAGGAACGACGCTGAATAATATCAGCCAGATATTCAAAGCCCGTGGGGATTATGAGACGGCGCTGGGGTATTTGGAAAGGAGTTTAAAAATCCGTCAGGAGATCGGGGACCGGGCGGGAATGATTCCCACCCTGCATAACATGGCGCATATCCATCTTCAAAACAATCAGATTGAGCCGGCGCTGGAGAAATTTGTTCGGGCGCTGCAACTGGCGCAAGAAACGCAATACGCCGAGGGAATATTTAACGTCTCCCGCGACCTGGGTCATGTACTGTGCCAATTGGGCTCTAAAGAGCAAGGTCTGCCCTTACTCCAACGGGCGCTGGCGTTGGGGCAGGCCATGGGGCCCCGGTGCGGGAGAGGTGGCGGCGCTGGTGCGGGAATATAGTTAGTGGGGGGAGACGATCCGCGGGGCTGTGGGGGGAGGGAAGGGAGGTACAACCCCCTTTGTCCCCCTTTTTTAAGGGGGAATGGGGGGGGGGCGGGGCGCGCGGGGGTCGTTCCCCAAACGCCGCTTGCGGCAGGGCGCGGGGTGCTGGTAAACCGGCGCGGAGCGCGAAGACATCCCCCTTAAAAAAGGGGGATTACAGGGGGTTGTAAAAACCCCGCGTGGGAGACAAGCTTTGAAGTGAGTGCAACCGGGGAAGGGAGGTACAACCCCCTTTATCCCCCTTTTTTAAGGGGGAATTTGCGGGGTGCGGGGGCGTACGGCGCTGGTGGGGCGGGGGGGCAAGGGCGTAGAAAGGAGGCCGAAAATGAAGATATACTACAACCCAAAGCTGAAGCAGTACTCCCGGGATTTGCGAAATAAGAGCACCCCCGGGGAAATCATGCTCTGGAAGGAGATCAAGGGCCGCAAGCTGCGCGGCTACCAGTTCATGCGCCAGAAGCCGATCGGCAAATACATCGTGGATTTCTTCTGCAGCAAGCTGAAGCTGGTGATCGAGATCGACGGGGATAGCCACCTGGGGAAGGAAGCCTGCGACCGGAAGCGCCAAAAGAAGTTAGAGGCGCTGGGATTGACATTTTTGCGTTTCGAGGAGTTGGAAGTGCGCTATAATCTCGACCGGGTGATCGAAAAGATCGAAACCCGAATGCAGGAAATCGAAACCCGCCGCCGGAAATCCCCCGGCGTGAAGGAGATGGCAACCACGGCAAAATGATTTGACGGCAAAATAATTCAAAAATCATTTTGCTATTTGATTATTTTGCCCTCTTCTTCCCGGAAGAGCGCAGCGCCTGAATCGTTACAGGATAGGAAAGGTTAGCAAAATGGAAGAACCCAAATTCGTCAAAGGCGAGAAACCGGCCCCGGATACCCAAAGCTGGTACGAATACCTCTGGAAAACCGAGCAGGAAACCCCCAACCGCATCGAGGACGCGGCTAAATTTCTCTCCGGGATCATTGCGGTGTGCCTGACCATTTTCCTCACCCCCGGGAGGGAGAGCTTTGCGCAGTACCGCGGCGCGGGGCTGGCGGCCATCATCGCCGCGGTGGTCTTGTGGACCCTGGCGCTGCTGATTTCCTTTCTGGTGGTGTTCCCGCAGCGCTACCGCTACGCGGGCGACTCCGTGGAATCGCTGAAAGATATGAACCGGCGCATCACCAATCGCAAATACCGCCTGCTGATTACCTGTTTGGCGCTGTTCTCCGCCGGGATGATCTTGTTAGCGGCGGGGATAATCTTTTAGGAGGATCATCCCGGAAAGCCGGGATGACGCTCCGGAAAAAACGATACACGAATGGGAAAAACCCTGCTCCAAAAACATTGGTACGACGGCTGGTTCTACGCCGCCTTTATCGATTCCGCGAATAATTCCCTGCGGAATAAACTGCTGGATTTCATCGAACCGGGCAAAACCGTGCTGGACGTGGGCTGCGGCACCGGGGGATTCACCCTGAAGCTGGCGCAGAAGTGTTCTCGCGCCGTGGGGGTGGACGTATCGAAAAAGATGATCGACATCGCCCGCCGGCGCAAGGAAAAATTGGGCGCGGCCAACGTGGAATTTCTGCACCTTCACGCTGCGGCGCTGCAGGAAACCCTGGCCCAACCCTTCGATTACGCGACGCTTTCCTTTGTTCTGCACGAAATGCCCCCGCTGGACCGCCTGGCGGTTTTGGGGGAAGTGCGGAAAATTGCCCGGAGCATTATTATTCTCGATTACCATGCCCCCCAGCCGCTCAATGTCTGGGCGGCAGCGATCCGAACCATTGAGTTTTTCGCCGGGCGGGCGCATTACACCAATTTCCGGGATTTCCTGGCGCGGGGCGGGCTGCCGGGTCTTTTCAAGGAAGCCGGTTTGGCAATTATTCGGCAAAAAATCAACCATTCCGGGGTGTTTATTATCGCTCAGGTGCGAGCGGAGCGCCAAATTGATGAAGTTTGATAAAATAATCATAACATTTTAGCGCTATGAAAAATTCGGAAATTTTGGCCGCTTATCCTTTCGTCTGTCATTCCCGCGAAGCTTGTCCCCGTATTCACGGGGACAAGCTTCGCGGGAATGACATTTTGCGTGAGTTTTTCAAAGGGCTAAAGTGTTACAAATAATCGGGCCATTGTGGGGGGAAGCAGTTTATTGCGCCCCGGGACCGGAAGCGGGGTTGTTTTCTTCGCTTCGCAGGTCGGCGAGGTAATCGTCCTTGAAATTTTCATCGATCCACAGCCGCCCGATGTAGCGCCGGTAACCCTCCCCGGCGTCGATCTCCACAAAATGCTCTCCGTAGGCCAATTTGATGGTCAGGGGAGTCTTGCCGTAATATTCTTCATCAAGGTAAATATCTCCCTCTACCGGCAGGCTGCGAATGGTAATCTCCTGGTAGGAAAATTCCCCGCGCCGGGAAGTGAGAGCGGGCCGGGAAGGTTTCCGGGGCAACTGCCGGGGAACGTTTTGCGCTTCCTTCAAAAAGGGGAGGGGATCGAGGTGCTCATTGCTTTTCAAAATGGAGAAATGCAGGTGCGGGCCGCTCACCTGCCCGGTTCGCCCGGCCAGGGCGATCAACTGCCCCGCCTCCACCAGCTCGCCTTCTTTCACCAGGGTTTTCTCCAGGTGGTGGTATTTGGAGATGAATCCGCCGGTGTGCAGCAGATTGAGCATCTTGCCGGAGACTTTGTTGGAGCCGCAATATAACACCACGCCCACCCGCCAGGCGTACACCGAGTCGCCCACCTGCGCGGCCAGGTCGATGCCCTTGTGGAACTGCGCCTCCGCGGAGCGGGAAAGGGGGTGATTGCGGTAACCGAAGGGGCTGGTCACCTGCCGCTGCTGCCCCAGGGGGTGGTAGGAGGCCTCCTGCTGCGCAAACGAGGCCAGCGATGCAAAAAGAATCATGCCGAGCCAGCGAAGCCGGGCGGAGAGCAGGTGACAACCCAATCGGTAGCGGATAACTGCCATGGAATTTTCACCAATGGTTTATTTAGAAAGTGCTTGTTTCTTTTCGTGCTCATTCGTGTTCATTCGTGGTTGACTTTTGAGCAAAACGGTTCAAAATCCTTATTTCGCAGCATGTCTAATATACTTCGCGGCGGGCATTGATTACCATAGTGTTTAAGAAAAAGGCCCGGGATTCCGGAGCGGAGGAGCGGAGCCGCAGCTTTTTATGACAAAAATCATATTTTTTACTGACCAACGTCATGGTTTGCCTGTTCCCGGAGTATTAAACTTTCAAGCGCGGGCAGGGTAACCGCTGGAAACGGGCCGAAATTCGGGGAGCGAAGATTTTTTTCGAAAAATTGAATAAAAAGTGATGATTTTTTCCTTCGCAGGTGTTATACTTGAGCGTTGAATATCGAATCTCCTGTGCTGCCCTTGCTGCGTTGCAGAGAACCCCGGGCGTTAGTAATCAACCAATATCGTTTAATGCTTAAAATCGAGAGGTATGGCATGAAGAAGAGGGTGCTGTTTCACGGGCTGGTTGTATTCTTTTTCCCGGTGATGTTATGGGCGCAAACCTTCACCTTTACGGCCGATTCCCTGGCGGCGCACGGCGCACCGGGAGATTTTTTCGATATTTACGCGGATATTCATAATATTTCCTCCGAAGAGCTTTCGCTGCGGATCATCCGAACCCAAAATGCGCTTCCTTCCCTGTATTGGCAAACTTCGTTATGTAACGCGCAGGCCTGCTACGCCCCGGATTTGGATACGATTATGATTCCAGATCCGATGTTCAGTGTTCCCCCCCTGGCCCCGGATTCCATCGCTGAATTTCACCTTCAGATCATAACCGACCCGGATATTCCGGGTACCGCCTATATCACCATCCGGGTGGAAAACGTGGCGGACACTTCCGACAACGCCACCCTGAGTTTCACGGCCACCACCGAGCCGACCGGTTTGGGAGAACTCGATCTGCCGCTGACCGGCATTTTTCAGTTCTACGCCAATTATCCCAATCCTTTCAACCCCTCCACCACCATTCCTTTTGAAATTGGCGGGGCCAGGCCGGTAAACGTTCAGGTAAACATCTACAACGTTTTGGGGCAGAACGTCGCCATGCTGGTAAATGAACCGCTGGCCCCGGGCAATTACCAGGTTACCTGGGACGCCCGAGATCACTATGGCAACATTGCCCCGACCGGGGTCTATTTTTATGAGCTGCGGGCGGGAGATTACCGCCAAATCGGTAAAATGCTGCTGATGCAATAGCGGCCTTTGCTGCCGGGGTGAGACGGGAGTATTTCCGCCAGCCAGCAAAGGTTTTTCTTAAAGCAAATCATTCACACGATTTCATGGATAGAGAATATCATTTCCATTAATTAAATTAATTTTTCAATTAACCCAACCAAGGAGTTTCATCATGAAAAAATTTACTATCGCCATATTTGCGTTGGTGGTATGGATGGCCTCCGGGCTCCTGGCCAGTCAGCGCGTGGTTTTATTCGAGGAGTACACCAGCATTACCTGCGGTCCCTGCGCAGCCGCCAATCCGGGAGTGGACCTGGCGCTGAGAAATGCAGGCCTGGGCACGGTAGTGGTGGCCATAAAATACCACATGAATTGGCCCTCGCCGGGAACGGACCCCTGGTACTGGAACAATGTCACCGACAACAACACCCGCCGGTTTTATTATGGCGTCAATGCGGTTCCCATGGGCTTCCTGGATGGGGTTCAGGTGGGCCTGGATCAGGGCACTTTAACAAATGCTATTTTGAACCGTTCGGTGATTTCTTCCCCGTATGAGATGAAAATTTCTGCGGACGTAAACACCAATTCCGTGACGGTGTTGGTAAAGGCGACTGCCGCGCCCTTAGCGGGCAATAATTACCTGCGCATCGCGGTTATCGAAAAAGAACACAACGCCGCCACGCCTTTTATCAATGGTGAAACCCACTGCTTAGTGCCGATGCTGCAAATGCTGCCCAATGGCACCGGCACCTTGATAAATATCGCAGTAGGGGACAGCCAGTCTTTTACCTTCAATTATAATCCTGCGTTTTTCTTGCACCCGCCGCTGGGATTGGAATCCCTTTTGAACGTGGTCGCCTTTGTGCAGAACGATCAAATCAAGCAAGTGATGCAGGCGGCGTACGCAGAAGTGGGCGTGAATACCGGCGCCACTACCGCCGGCGCGCTGGTCGCCAATAACGAGGTTGCGGTGGTTTCCGGGTACGCCTACAACAAATCCGACGGGCCGATCGATCTGGAGATCGGCGTTAACGGCCAGATTCCGGCTGGGTGGGCGGTAACGGCCATGAGCACCCAGGGGTTGACCATCCCGGTGAATAATGGAACGGTCGCGTTTACCCTTCCCGGGCTGAGCAGCTTTTATTATGACATTAGCATCGATCCCCAGGGCAATACCGGGGGAGCCTCCGTGAAAGCGGACATCCGCCTGGCTTCCAATCCCGACCTGGTCAGCTCCACCCTCTATTCCGTCTCCACCAACGACGTGGACGTCCTGGTGGTGGATGACGACGGCGGGAGAACTTACGAATCCTACATCGTGAATGAGCTTAGCCAGACCTCCTACGTGTACGGGGTGGTTTCCATCAATTCCGGAGACCTGGCCCCGGATGATTTGAACGAGATCAACACCATTATCTGGAATTGCGGCGTCGCCAAGCCCACCTTGACGGAAGAGGACATGGCCGCGCTGGCGCAGTTCCTGGATAACGGCGGCCGCCTGTACCTGAACGGGGTGGATATCGCCTACGAATTGGCCGATCCCGCCAGCCCCACCTATACCAGCAACAGCCTGGCGTTCTTCATCAATTATCTGCACGCCTCTTACATCAAGCGGCAGCACACCTTCCTGGTGGTCAAGGGGATTACCGGTGATCCTATTACCGGCAACATGACCGCCAACATCGGGCTGTTCGGCGGCACCGGCGCCGGCACCATCAATTCCCAGGCGGGGCAGTATCCCAACCAGATCGCCGGGGGCGATTTTAACGCCGCCCCGATCCTTTATTTTATCACCAAGCCGAACGAGCATCCTGCTATCCGCGCCGTTCATAACGGCACCACCGGTATCGGCGGGGTGGTATTTACCACCTTCGGGTTCGAAACCATTGCGGAAGCGAGCAACCGCGCCCTCTTCGCCGAAGGGGTGATCAACTGGCTGAACTCCATTACCGCTATCGACGACCCGGTTGATCCCGCCGTCGCCACCCGTTTTGAGTTGAAGGCGAACTACCCCAATCCCTTCAACCCTTCTACCACGATCGCTTATGATCTGCCGGGCAACGCCGGCGAGCAGGTGGTTTCCCTGGTGATCTACAACCAGTTAGGCCAGGCGGTGCGCTCCCTGGTGAACGAGCCGCAAATGATGGGTTCCCATACCGTGACCTGGGACGGGCGCGACGACGCCGGGAAAGCGGTCGCCAGCGGGGTGTATTTCTATCAGCTTCGCTACGGGGAGCACCAGGCTACCCGCAAAATGCTGTTGGTGCGCTGAGAGCGTCCTGGAACATTTAAAAATTGTGGTTTCAGACCATTTTTACATCGACGGAAGGGGCATCAAATGTGCCCCTTCTTTTTTTAAGACCGAATTTATTTATTTTTTGATCTTTTGGCGCGAAGGGTGTAAGTTTATCCTTAACGCGGGGATAACAGGAGCGCCATCCCGGAGCGCGGATGGCGCTGCGGAAAGCGAAGGGGGGAATATGCAACACCGCCAAACGACGCGGAGTGCAAAACTTCAGTTTTGCAGCTACGCTCCGGGGAAGTTTGGCGCTCCCTGAAAGCGGAGGAAATATGATGAAAAAAATTTTGCTGGCGCTGATTTTATTGTGCGCTGCCTTCCTGGTGTCCTGTAAAACCATCGAAGGCGTTCCCATCGCGGCGGAGCAGAAGTTTGGCCGGCTGTGGGTAACCTCTTCGGTGGACAGCGCCAATATTTTTTTAGACCGCAAGGACACCGGCAAGGTCACCCCGGCCCTGTTAGAGGATATTCCGGTGGGAACGCACGTGGTGCAGGTCTTCCGCAGCCAGTACTTCTCCATCCCGGATTCCGCGTTGGTGGAGGTCGCGGAAAACAGGCTTGACAGTGTATTCTTCGCCCTCCAGGTGGTGCAAATCGCGGGGGATTTGCAGGTATCCACTACCCCGGACAGCGCCCTGGTTTTTGTCGATAACCTCCCCCTGGGCTATTCGCCGCTGACCGTCAGCGGGCTTTCCGAAGGGCAGCATAGCGTGAGATTGCTGAAAGCAAGCCATCTTCCGGAAGAATTCGCGGTGGATATTATCCGGGATTCGCTTATTCAAGTGGACGTGAACCTGACCCTGACCAGGTCCGTGCTGGTGGAGCATTTTTCCAACTCCGGCTGCGATCCCTGTGTGCCGGCGGATTCGATCCTCGAAAAGATATTGCTGGAAAAGGGAATTATAAAGACCGTGAGTTTGGGGTACCATCTTTCGTTTCCTTCTCCAAACGACCCGATGTTCCTGGCGGCGAGAATCGGGAACGAGGGCCGGAGAACGTATTACGGGATTCCGGGATTGCCGGCGATTAAAATTGACGGGGTGGAAAGCCTCTCCGGGAATATTTTGGAGACGGATCTGCGCAATAAAATCGACGGCCGCGCCAATCTCCCGCCGGGCGCCATTCTGGAAATATTCGATTACCAGGCCAGCCAGAATTCCATTTCCGGGAGAGTGCGCATTCAATCTTTGGAAAACCTGGATAATACCGTGCTGTACGTCGCCTTGATCGAGCGGGAAATTATCTATACCCAGCAGCCCAGCACGCCCTGGAACGGGCAGTTGCGCTTTTTCGACGTGTTCCGGGATTTTTATCCTTCCAAGGACGGCACTCCCGTAACCCTTTCCACCGGCCAGAAACAGTTTATTTCTTTTAATATCCCTTATAATGCCTTGTGGGTATTGGATCAGCTTGAGGTGGTGGTATTTTTACAACGGAGCTCCAAAGAGGTTGTCCAGGCGGCCTGGACGATGTACCCGTGAGGGAAGTGACTAAAGTGTCTAAAGTGCCAAAAGTGACTAAAGTGCCAAAAGTGACTAAAGTGCCAAAAGTGACTAAAGTGACTAAAGTGAATCAGGAGTTTGCACATGAAGAAGTTGGTTCTGTTGGCGATTTTTTGTTTCGGTTTAACGGCGGAGGCGCAGGAAAAAACCGCCCCCGATTTTACCCTGCCCACCCTGGAGGGCAAAAATTACCAGTTATCCAAAAACCTCGGCAAAGGCCCCATCCTGATCAATTTCTGGGCCACCTGGTGCATTCCCTGCCGGGAAGAGATGAAAAAGCTGAAGGAAATCTACCAAACCTACGAAAAAGACGGGCTTCAAATCCTGTCCATCTCCATTGACGATCCCAAAACCGTCAGCAAGGTGAAAAGTTATATCAATACCAACCGTTTTCCCTTCACGGTTTTGTTGGATACCAATAACGAGGTCTTTCAACTCTATAAGGGTACCAATCCCCCGCTGTCATTGCTGCTGGACCGGAACGGGAAAATTGTGTACGAGCACACCGGCTACCGTAAAGGGGATGAAAAAAAATTAGAGGAGAAGATCGCCGCCTTAATCCCCCAGGAGCAACCCCGGGAACCCCAGGAATAATCCGCAAACCACCATACCGCCGACCGTTAGTATTCATCTCTTAGCGAAGAAGGAACGACGCATGGGGACACTTTTCTCTCGGGCAATTTCGACCGCGTTTTTTCTAACCCTGGCAACCTGCCTGCCCGCGCAAACCCCGCTTTTGCCGGGCAATATCGAGGTTTCCGGCAATACCCATTTTGAATGGGCGGTTTCCGATACCAACGTTTCCCGCTATTTTGAGAACTGGAGCGACCTCTTTTTGAGCAAGGGCGGGTTCCGGCTGGGTCTGCGCTTCGAGGTTCATGAACCGCCGGCAAGTTTTGCCAGCCAGGATACGGTTACCGGGTTTGCGCACCGCTACCTGGAGTTTCGCAAGGGCGGGTTGTACCTGCGTGGGGGCAATTTTTACAGCCTCCTGGGGCTGGGCCTGGTGCTGCGCACCTTCGAGAATCGTACCCTGCGCTGGGATTCCAACATCGACGGGCTAAAAGTGGAATTCCGCCACTCCTTTGTAGATTTGCAGGGGATCTACGGAAAACCCCGCAAAACCCGCCTGGAAATTACCGAGCTTGAGAATAAAAATCCCGCCTCCATGGGGATTCGCCTGCCGGCGCTGGCGGGCGGGGAAGTCAAACTGAAACCGCTTTCCCAGTTTGCATTCGGGGGAACCTATGTCAATACCGGGGCGAACGCCAGCGACGTGACCGATGAGCATTCCCAACGCGGCTCGCTGTTCGGCGAGCTGAACCTGAAGCCCGGCTCCCTTTACGCGGAGTACGCCAAATCGGATTACCCGGATGCATCCCTCTTCGGGGTGAACGGAGAGGCGTTCTACGCCTCCGCTAATTTCTTCTGGGGCGCGTTGAGCCTCTCCGGGGAGTATAAATACTACGAGAATTTCGCCATCGACGACGGACTGCTGAATAATCCCCCCACGGCCATCAAAGAGCACCTGTTTACCCTGATGAACCGCCACCAATTGATCCAAAACGCCGACGGCGAAGAGGGCTATTTCGCGGGGCTGGAATACCCGCTCATCCAGGACGGGGTTCTTTCGCTGGCCTATTGTTCCACGGAAAATTTGCAAGGCAATTTGTTATATGAAGACCTCTACGGGCAGTTCGAGTGGAGCGAATTCTTAGGGGCGGAGTGGACCTGGGCGGCCGGGCGGCAGAAAGACGAGGCGGCGCGCTATTATAATTTCGTCAACAGCACCCACTATGCCATCAACGACGCGTATTCGCTCAAATTCGTCTATGAACACCAGCACGCCCGGGTGGCCGCACGCAGCGATTTTACGGAGCGGCAGTACTATGACCAACTGGTCACCTTAGGGCTGAGCAAAGCCCCCACCTGGACGCTCTCTTTTTTGGGAGAACACAGCACCGACCAGTTCGCGGAATTAGACCAGCTCAACCCCGATCAAACCTCCAAACGCAAGCACCATTTCTGGGCCGGGGGGCAGTTGGACTTGAAATTGTGGGAGCGGGTCGATCTCTCCATTTTCGGGGGAACCCGGCGGGAGGGTAAAATCTGCATCGGGGGCGTGTGCGTGGTCAAACCGGAGTTGGAAGGCGCGGAAGTGACTGTGATTGCGCGGTTGTGAGGAGGCGGGGGGGAATGCGTATTGCATAATGCGTAACTCGTAATGCGTAAAAAAGTTTACCCTGAGCTTGTCGAAGGGTATTGCGTATTCCGTTTTTATTACGCCTTACGTTTTACGCATCACGCAACTCACTTCTCCTCAAATCCGAATCGAATAGCGTAAGCATGCTCCAAAGAGAATAAGCACACCCCAATTCGTGAAATTCGCGGTCGCATTATGGCAAAATTAAAACGCCGCCAGCAGGTCGATCTGGACATCCGCAAAGTGGCATTTGGCGGCAAGGGCATCGCTTACCTGGATGAGTGTGTGGTTTTTGTAGAAAGCAGCCTGCCCGGCGACCGGGTAAGCGCCCGCATCACCAAAGCGAAGAAAAATTACGCCGAAGCCCGGCTCATTCAGCTTCTCCAGCCTTCTCCATTGCGCCAGCCCGCTCCCTGCGAGCATTTCGGGTACTGCGGGGGGTGTAAATGGCAAAATGTCGCTTACGAAATGCAGCTCCAATTCAAGAAGCAGCACGTGGAGGAATCCCTGCACCACATCGGCAAGGTGAGCGCGGGGATCATTCACGATCCCATCCCTGCCCCGCAACTGTTCGGCTACCGCAACAAAATGGAATTCTCCTTCTCCGAAGATCGTTGGCTCACCCCGGAAGAGTTGAAAAACCCTGAAATAAAGAAAGGGTTTGCCCTGGGCCTGCACGTGCCCAACTTCTTCGACCGCATCATCGACATCAACTATTGCTGGCTGCAAAGTGATTTTTTTAATAAAATTTTAAAATTTTCGAAAGATTATTTCAAAAATTCCGAAATTCCTATATACCACCTTCACCGCAAGGAAGGGGTTTTGCGCTACCTGGTGCTGCGGCAATCCTTTGCCGAGCAAACCGTGATGGTGAACGTGGTGACCTTCCGGCCGGCGGCGGAGCAGTTGCGGGATTACGCACAAAAACTAACCGGGGAATTCCCGTTCGTGATAAGCGTGGTGAATACGATCAATTCCAGCTATGCGCAGGTTGCTACCGGGGATGAACATCTCGTTATCCACGGCGCCCCGGTAATTCACGAGCGATTGGGGCGGTTCCGGTTCGAAATTTCGCCGGATTCATTTTTCCAGACCAACAGCCTCCAGGCGGAAAAGCTCTACGAAGTGGTGCGGGAATACGCGGCGGTGACAGATTGTGAGGTATGGGACCTCTACTGCGGGGCCGGCAGCATCGCCATCTTCTTAGCCGGGGAGGCGAGGAGCGTGACCGGTTTCGAGATCGTGGAAAACGCCGTAAAAGACGCGGAACGCAACGCGGCGTTGAACGGGGTCGCCAATTGCCGCTTTGTGGCCGGGGATCTGCGCCACAGCCTTCGCAACATTCCCGCGGCAAAACCCCGGGTGATCATTTGCGATCCGCCCCGCTCGGGCATGCACCCGGAGGTGCTAAAAGCGCTATTGGAGATTGCCCCGGAGCGCATCGTCTATGTTTCCTGCAATCCCGCCACCATGGCCCGCGACCTGGAAGTATTGGCAGGCGAATACACGATCCTGGAAGTTCAGCCGGTGGATATGTTCCCGCATACTTATCACATTGAGAGCGTGGCGAAGCTGGAAAAAAGGAGTGCGCTAAAATGACTAAAGTGAGCTAAAGTGACTAAAATGCCTGGATTAACCGGAAGGATGGGGAGTTTTGGTAACTTCAGGCACTTTAGCACACTTCAGGCACTTTAGGCACTTATTCTACGATGAAAAAACTGGCATTGGAAGAAATCGGCCGGCGGCGGTTGAGCGCCGAGCAGGCCCGGCAGGCGCCCCGGTTCCCCATCATGGCGCTGCTGGATAATATTCGCAGTCTCTACAACGTGGGATCCATTTTCCGCACTGCCGACGCCGCCCGGGTCGAAAAATTATACCTCTGCGGCATCACCGGCCGCCCGCCCCGCAAGGAGATCGACAAAACCGCATTAGGCGCGGCGGAAACGGTTCCCTGGGCGTATCACCCCGACGCCGTGGAGGTTTTGCAAAGTTTGAAAGCGCGGGGCATCGCCATCGTCGCGCTGGAGCATACCAGTGAAAGCCGGCCGCACTGGGAAATCGAATTCCCGTTTCCCTGCTGCCTGGTGATCGGGAACGAGGTGTGGGGGATTCAGGAGGAAGTGCTGCAATGCGCCGACGCAGCTATGGAAATCCCCATGTTCGGGGCCAAGCATTCCCTGAACGCCAGCGTGGCTTTTGGAATTGCGGTATATGAGATGGTTGCCCGCTATCTGCGCCGGCATCCGCAAGTCCCCTGATGCGGGAACGAGTATCGTTGTACAGGAACAGGAGAATCAAGGCAATGGATTGTCGCAAGGTGTTCGCAGGCTTATAAGCGTTCCTCCCGAACCATTTGCTCTATTTATTTTTTCTTCCCCAACCCGTTGCCATTTCATTAAATCATTGTACCTTTCGCACCTTTTAACCAACAGTCGAGCGCCCTATGGCCTATCTCGTTCATATTGCTTCAGCTTCGGAAAAAGCTGCCCCGCTGGCGGAAAAGTGCCGCCAGGCCGGTTGGGAAACGCAGGTTTTTTCGCAGCCGGCGGAGCTGCTGGCCACCCTGGAGAAAACCCTCCCGGATATCGTGCTGGCGGAATACGCTTTTTTCCCCCGCGGAAAAGAGTTGCCGGAATCGCTCTCTAAAGCGCCTCTCCTCATATTTGCCGAAGAAATGGACCCGGATACCCGGTTGGAATGGTATCAACGGGGCGCCGCCCGGGTGGTGAGCGGGGGAGAGGATCTGCCCGCGCGGGTAAGCGCTTTCGCCGGCATGGTGCTGCACCGGAAAAATACCGTGCGCCGCACCCGCCAGACCTCGGTAACCTATGGAACGCTTCAGGCGTTTTCCCTCGCGGAAGTATTGCAGAACGCCCTCTTAGAAAAGAAAAACTTGATCCTGAAAATTCGCCACAAAGACCGCGACGTCAAAATCCGCACCTTCCAGGGCCATATCGTGGACGCCGTAACGGCTCACTTGACCCGGGAAGACGCGGTATTGAAGGCGATGATGTTTCCCGGCGGCTCTTCGATCATTCGCGGGTACCAAAAGTTAGAAGAGCGGGCAGCTCTGCCCGCTTCCACCCTGGCGATCCTCTCGGAAACCAGCTTCACCCGGGAGCGGGTGCGCAAATTTCTGGAAGGTTTTGCCGGGGGCGCCGCCAACCCGGAATTCCGGGTCGCCTCCCCGCAGCGGGCCGCCGGCCTGCCGGAAGACCGGGCGCAGGTTCTGGAGCTGCTGCAAAAGTATCCTGCTTTCCAGGACCTTTTGCTGCACAGCCCCCTGCCGGTTCTCAAAACCGTGTACGCCCTGGCCACTCTCGCCACCCGGGGCGTCATCGCCCACAAGGGGGAGGCGGAAGTGGTGGAGACTTTCCAGCTTCAGGATATCGAGTATATTCGCAAAACCCTGCTCAGCGAAGGGGCGCGGAGCGGCAACCTGGTGATCCTGGGCATGCCGGAAAGCGGCAGGAGCGAGTTGGTGCGCACCCTGGCGGGATTTCAGAAAGGGTCGATCAAATCCGTGCAATCCCTCGATTTCGTGCGCATCCCCCTGCAGGGCAATCTCACCCTGACGGTTTTCGGGGTTTCCACGGATCAAAACCTCCTAACGGTGTTAGAAAAGATTTCCCCGGGGATGATTGCCGGCATCCTGCTAATCGATTACCGCCAAAAAGATCAATACGAATTCCTGAACTACCTTTTTAGCCGGATCATCCAACTTTACCCGGTGCCATTTGTGGTAGGCCTGACAAACGTCAAAGGCGACCTGGTGAAGGCGGTCAAAGAGGTGCGCAAAAATTTCAATCTTCCGAAGAACATCGACGTGGTACCGGTACAACCCGATTCTTTCCCGGATGCCCGGAAATTACTCTATCATCTACATGCCGCGCCGGCTGAGCAAGGAGAGACCCATGCATGACATCCTGATCTACCTGTTGGAAAAAGAGAGTGAAAACGAGGTTCGGGCGCTGTTTTCCGGCGAAAAATACAACCTCACCATTGTAGAAGACCTGGAGCAGGTGGTGGAGGTTTGCCAGCAGGAGTTGTTCGACCTGTTGTTAGTCTGGCCGGCCGGTTACGACAAAACCGCCAACCTGATGACCCTCCTGGAGGTCAATCAATTCGATTACATCCCGGTGATCCCGGTGCTGAAGGACGATCCCCAGCCGGAAGCCTTTCTGAAGCTCCCCATCGTTGACCTGCTGCGCCTTCCCCTGCCCAAACCTGAATTCTTCGCGATCATTCACCAGGCCATCAAAGATATCGACGTGCAGGCCAGCATGGTGGAGGGGATGAACTGGCAGGGCAGCATCGAGGAGTACAGCCTGCTCGATTTGATCCAGATGATCGAGAACGGGGAACGGGACGCGGAGCTGATCCTCTCCTGCGAGAGCAAGACCGGCTACGTGTATTTCCACAAGGGCAAATTAGTAGCGGCGGAATTTCAGTCGCAGCGCGGCCTGGAGGCGCTGCAAAAGATGGGTTTCTGGCCCAAAGGGCAATTCGAGACCCGGCTTTCCGACCAGGCCGCGGTGAAGGACGAGATCGGCAGCAGCAACCAGGAGGTGTTGATGGCGCTGCTCGAAAAGATGCTGAAACTGGGGCAGTTGTACCAGGGACTGCCGGAGCTTTTCGAGGAGATCATGAAAAATCCCCTGGCGCAGCCGGCGGAATTGACCCCCTTGCAGGACCGCATCGCCAATTTCTGCCAGACCCCCATTTCCGTATTCAATCTGCTGGTTTCCCTGGCCGACGGCAACGAAGATATTCTTTTAGAACTGAAAATTATGATGCAGATGGGCCTGGTCGGGCGCCGCCAGGAGGTGGAGGCGCTGGTGCAGGAAGAGCGGGAGCGGAGCGGTCTGAGCAAATTTTTCTCCTCCATCTCCTCGATGTTCAAAAAGAAACCCGGGGCGGAAGAGGCCCCCGCTTACGAATTTTTTGAGGATGACTTCATCCCCCCGAAAGTGGAAATTCCCACCCTGCGGTTGTCAAGCGAAGACGTGCAAAAAATCAAAACCCGACTGGAGGCGGCTGCGAAATGAAGATTCTGGAAACGGCATTGATTTGCCCCCTGCCCGAATATTTGGAAGAATTGGCTTCCGGCCTGGCGCTGGAGAAGCAGAGCGTGCTGGATATCGACGTTTACCGCTACGAGATCGACGAAGAGTTTGCGATCTTGCTCTACGACCTCAGCGCCCGGGAGAAAATTTCCCCGGAAGCGCTCGAGCATCTCTCTCCCCACCTCTCCGCCCTGCTGATCATTACCGACAACGAGGTGGAAGACCTGCCCGCGGAGGTCAGCGGGTTCATCGAAGAATTCGCCTGGAATTTAGAGCACATTCCCACGGTGCTGGCGCTGCGCACCGACCGGGAAAAGTTACAATCGCTGAACCCCCATATCCTGCAATCCGGTTTTTACCTCTCCGGGCGCGGGCGGGTGCTGTTCTGGCATCCCAAGCAGCGCGATACCCGCCGGCGGGTGTGGGGGACGCTGTGGGAGACGCTGCAGGGGGTATCTGCTTAAACTCCATCACTTGAGGAGCATCATTTTTCTTGTCTCTTTAAAATCTCCGGCTCTAAGCGAGTAGAAATACAAACCGCTTGGTAGCCCGCTGCTCACGGATTCACTATGAAAACTTACTCTGTACTTACCGGCGGTCTGATACTCATTAACGAGGCTTGAAACTACCTGACCCCTGGAATTGTAAATTGTCAGCGAAACAAAACCATTTGAGGGAATTTGATATTCTATTGTAGTTGATGGATTAAATGGGTTTGGATAATTCTGGGAAAGGACAAATGCAGTTGGGATGTTGATTTCAACTCCTATTGCAACTGGTGTGAAGCCAAAACTGAGATCGCAAGA